>NZ_JAGGQN010000043.1:0-71755 GCF_018613275.1 Bacillus sp. ISL-4 | reverse complement strand
ACCGCCACCTTGGCCGCCGCCAGGGCAGGTTAATCCTAGGTATTGTAATCCAACTATATCTGTATGATGAACCTCATTTGGAATGCCACCCTCGAGTATCTGTACCATACCAGTGGCATTATTTATCCCCATTAAAATAAAGGAGTGCTGGGTGTTACCCCAAAAACCTCTGAAACAATGACCTTGTCGGCCTGCGTTTAAATGGCTCTGAATAGTGGCTACTGGAACCAGTGTTTGTACTGGCAGTCTGTCATCATAATAAGGCAAATTAGCATAAGAATTATCGTAATAATATGGAGCAGTATAGTATGGAACATTATAAGAGTAATAACCTTGATTATACATTGAAGAAATCCTCCCTTTGTGTTTACCCTTTCAGGCTATGAACAAAGATGGATAAGTGTCCGGCATGGACAAAGAAGGACAATAAAATAGGCGGCCTATTTTACCTATTTAATACGAACTCACGAGTAAATGCTTATGTAAATAAAACCTTGGCTGCTTGGATGGCAAAGTAAATGCCAATCCCTATAAGGGAAATACCCGAAACGATCGAGATGCCCATTAGAATGGGTTTGGATAAAAAGCGTCTGAAGGTGCTTGCGATGATAGCCATTGCGAAATCCCAGGTTAAGAGGCCGACAAGGATCCCTGAACTGTAAAAAAGTAAATGATCCATATCATATTTTGAAGCGGAGTTTGCGAGAATGGATCCATAAATCCCCAGCCAAAACAAAATGGATAAAGGATTCGAAAGGGACATGATGAATCCTGTCAGGAATGAAGAAAAAAGGGAATCTTTCGCTTTTTGTGCATTCACTTCAATCTTACCTGCACTTAGCAGACTTTCGATTCCGGTATAGGTCAGGACGAAAAATCCAAAAAGCCATAAAAATGTCTTCATGAAGGTGTTGTCCAAAAAGTGGACGACACCGAAAAAGACGAGGGCTATAAAAACAAAATCCGCTAAAATGGCACCCCAGCCAAAAATCCAGGCATGCCAAAAACCCTTCTTGATTCCTTTGTCCAATTGAGCAGCGTTTATGGGACCGATAGGAGCCGCCAGTGACAAACCTAATAATACATAGCTGAAAAAAACACCCAATTCATCACCTCATCGTTTAATACATCTTCGCTTATTTGAGTGTATTCAATCAATTGGACTTGTACCACCTTTTTAGTCCTTTTTGAGTGACATGATGAATCATGGTCCGGTTAGCGCTTACCTAGTCGTGGCAATTGTGAAAAAGGAATATTATTCCTTTATAAAGACGAAAGCGGGAAACCCATTCAACAGAATGGTTTTTAAAGGTCAAAAGGGGTAATTTTGGGAAAAGTGCGACTGAATAAATCCATCAAAGCTATAACATAATAATTTAAGACATCTAAAAAATGATGCAAAACATATTGGTTTCACAAATGTTTACCTTTTATGCAATAAGTTGCTTTTATAATGGATGAGGAGTGTAAGTATGGAAGGTCATGAGAAGCAAAATAAAGATGTAAGCGTGTGGTGTCTGATCAGTATGGCATCGATTCCATTGGTGATGACACTTGGAAATTCAATGCTTATCCCGGTTTTGCCCATTTTCGAAGATAAGGTGGGGATATCTTCATTTCAATCAAGCATGGTAATAACAAGCTATTCCGTTGCATCCATTTTTTTAATTCCCATAGCAGGTTATTTATCAGACCGATTCGGACGGAAGATGGTAATCCTGCCAAGTCTGATCCTAGCACTTATTGGTGGCTTGGTCGCAGGTTATGCTTCATGGAAAATGGAAAATCCCTATACATGGATCATCATCGGGAGGGTATTGCAGGGGATTGGGGCGTCTGGTGCCTCGCCTATCATATTGCCTCTGGTGGGGGATTTATACAAGGATGATGATGAAAAAACGAGTTCTTGTCTGGGTATCATAGAAACCTCGAATACATTTGGGAAAGTGCTTAGTCCAATATTGGGTTCCCTGTTTGCTGCATTTATCTGGTTTTTACCATTCTTCTCGATTTCATTCTTCAGTTTAATTTCTATTGTCTTGGTCTTTTTCTTTATAAAAGTACCAAAGGAAGAGGATGATCCGAAGAAATTCAAAGAATTTTGGCATGATACGAAAAAAATATTCAAGCAGGAAGGAAAATGGTTATATACAGTTTTCCTGATTGGTGTATTTGTCATGTTGGTTTTGTTCGGCGTTCTTTTCTTTTTGTCTGATAATCTGGAAAAAATCCATGATTTGCATGGAGTCAAAAAAGGTTTAGTGATAGCGATCCCGCTATTTTTCCTTTGTGTGTCTTCTTATGTTGCCGGGAAAAAAATCAAGGGTGAATTACCAATCATGAAAAAGATCATCATGATTAGTATGATTGTCCTTTCAATCAGCCTTGTATTTGTCGGTTTTACTAAAAACAAAGTTTTCCTTTTATTACTCGTAACGAGCTTGGTGGGCATAGCAATAGGTGCGTTATTGCCGACACTCGACGCAATCATCACTCAAAATATAAAAAAGGAACAGCGGGGGACGATAACCTCCTTCTACATGTCATCCAGGTTTATCGGAGTTGCGGCAGGCCCTCCGGTCATGTCCCTTGTCATGAAAAATCATCTCAATTTGAGCTATATCATTACAGGGATCATAGGCATAGGCATCGTCTTGATTGTTTTGAAATTCATTAGTTCAGACAAAAAAGAAGCTGCTGCCTAATAGGATTCAATAGAAGTTCCCCGAAAAAGCCGGGCTTTCCCACGGCTTTTTTTGTTTGTATTTTTTTGAGGTTATAGGCGGGGGGGTGTCACATTGCAAGTCATGAACTAGCTCGAAGGAGTGAGGCTTTTGAGTGTACATTTACTGCTGAGTTACTTTTTCTTAGGACTAACCCTTGCAGCACCGATCGGTCCTGTGAATTCCGCTCGTATTGATAAAGGAATCAAGAACAGGTTTTGGCATGCCTGGATCGTTGGGGCAGGGTCGATGATTGCAGATGCCTTGTTCATGATTTAAGTGTATGTGGGTATCCGCTCGTCCAGATCTTTCTATGGCTTTTTGGCGGATTTTTGCTTATTTATTCTGGGGTCGAAAGTGTTTTACGAGTAATACAATACTATTAAATGGATCTGTTTTAGCTAAAACGGCTTCAAGCTATGGGACCTCCCAACTTTTCATTTATAGCGGGATGATTTCTCTAGGTCTTACCTGCTGGGATTTTTTTGTGGCTGCATTAACGAATGGATTTTGCAGGTTTTTAAATGAAAAAAGTTTAATGGCCATTTCGATCATCTCTGGATTATCTTAGATCGGCTTTGGTGTTATTTTGCATATCAAGGCATTTCTGCCATCGTATCATAATGCTTAAGCACATTACATATCACTTCAATTCTTATTCGGGTATTTGATTTATCATTTGGTAAACTTCTTCCTTGCATAATTCATTGTGGCATTATCAACACTATGAATGATGGAAGGGGGGATTGTTATGACTACAAAAGCCAATTGCAGTTCAGCGAAAGGGAAGGCTGCTCAAAATTCCAAAGCATCTGGTGAACAACAAGGCGATATGAAATGGTGGCAGCTATCATTGGTCGGTGTAGGCTGTACGATCGGGACTGGTTATTTCCTCGGTTCGTCCATAGGGATTAAAACGACGGGGCCATCCATTGTTTTTTCATTTGTATTGGCTGCACTAGGCACATACATCGTTTATAATCTGCTTGCTAAGATGACGGCTGCCGATCCCCAAGAAGGCTCTTTTTGTTATTATGCCAATAAAGCATTTGGACGATGGGCTGGCTTTAGCTGTGGCTGGAATTATTGGTCCTCCAATATATTGATCATGGGAAGCCAGCTTACTGCGCTTTCGCTATTATCTCAATTTTGGTTCCCGAAAGTACCGCTGTGGCTATTTGCATCCGGTTTTGCAATTGTTTCGATCGTGGTGGTATTGCTGGGAACAAAAGGGTTCGACAGAGTGGAAAACATACTTGCGATAATTAAGACGGCAGCCATCGTTATGTTTATCATTATTGCAATATGTGCGGTTTTCGGCTGGTTTGGTCTTGATGGAGGGAAACCGCCCTCATTTCCGAATAAGTTCAATGAATTATTTCCAAAAGGGCTAAAAGGGTTTTGGACATCCCTTATCTATGCTTTTTATGCGTTTGGCGGCATCGAGGTCATTGGACTGATGGCGATGCAGCTTAAAAAGAAGGAAGATGCGCCAAAGGCAGGGACGATCATGCTCTTGGTTCTTACCATCATATATGTGGTTTCATTGGGGTTAGCCGTAACCATGATTTCATTAGGAGCATTCAGTGAAAAAGAAAGTCCATTCGTTTCGGCATTGGACAGTTATCACCTGACATTTTTCCCGCACGTTTTTAATGGTGCGATCATCATTGCCGGTTTCTCGACGATGACGGCTTCACTATTTGGTGTTACCAATCTATTGGTAACGCTCTCCGATGATGGGAATGCACCCGCATTATTCATGCAAAAGATCAAGAAATTCAAGGACCTTCCACTGCCCTCACTCGGTCTTGGAGCCTTGGGACTTTTAGGATCAATCATCACTGCCTTGCTCCTGCCAGGCAAGATTTATGAATACATTACAACATCAGCTGGAATATTACTTTTGTATAACTGGGCATTCATCATTCTCTCTTCTTTCAAAATCTTGGAAAATAAGATTTGGAGTAAGATTACGGCCGTCTTCGGACTTCTTTTAATTTTGGCCGCCGTAAGTGGCACCCTGCTTGAAAAAGAGATACGTCCAGGGTTTTTCATCAGCCTTTTATTCATCGTGATCATCGGTCTTGCCGCTGTTTTCATGAAGTTCAAGGTTTGGAATAAGAACAAGGCGATGGCCGCAAAAGCGAGTAAATCAGAACTTGATTGAAAAAGGAACTCGACTATACGAAGTCGAGTTCCTTTTTGTGTGCTTTCGATTTGGCGCTAAACCTCAATGATGATCGGAAGGATCATTGGTTTTTTCTTAGTTTGAGTAAAGAGATATTGCCCAATTTCCTTCTTTATGGTTTGCTTAATGACGTTCCACCGGTATATTTTTTCATTTTGTAAGTCGTTGACCGATTTCGTGACAAGACGGTTCACATGTCTAAGGAGGTCCTCGGAATTTTGAACATAAACAAATCCCCGGGAAATGGTATCGGGTCCTGATACTATTTTTCTTTCCGTCTTGCTTAGTGTTATGACGATCACGAGCATTCCATCTTCGGAAAGCTGCTTACGGTCCCGCAGAACAATTTCTCCAACATCACCAACGCCAACTCCATCAACAAAGGTATTGCCTGCAGCCACCTTTCTCGTTTGACGTGCGACGGAGTTTTCAATATCCACCACATCGCCGTTATTGATAATGAAAGTATGGTCCTTCTCCACCCCGACAGACTCAGCTAGCAATCGATGCTGGTGCAACATCCGATACTCACCGTGAATCGGTATGAAATACTTAGGTTTCATCAGGGTAAGCATGAGCTTCAACTCTTCCTGATAGGCATGTCCGGAAACATGCATGCCCGTTACAGTCCCAGAACCGTAAATGACTTTGGCACCAAGTTGAAACAGGTTGTCGATGATACGTGAAACATCCCGTTCATTTCCGGGTATTGGAGTGGAGGCAAGAATCACTGTATCATCAGGCAATATACTCATATCCCGATAATTCGAACTGGAAAGGCGGGAAAGGGCAGCAAATGGCTCTCCTTGACTTCCTGTACATAAAACCGCGACCCTTTCAGGAGCATAATTATCCACTTCTTGTGGTTGGATAAGCATCCCCTCAGGAACCTGGAGGTAGCCGCGTTCAATGGCAACGGATACGACGTTCACCATGCTTCGTCCAATCAGGGCAAGTTTCCGGTTTGTCTTCTGTGCAGCGTTCACAACTTGTTGAACGCGATTGACATTTGAAGCGAAGGTCGAAAGAATGACTTTCTGTTTTGCCTGCATGAAGGCTTCTTCAATATGGCTGCCAACCAGATGCTCCGAGGGGCTTGAGCCGGGGCGTTCAGCGTTCGTGCTTTCAGATAATAAAACCAGTACACCTTCACTCCCGATTTTGGCCATTTTATGAATATCGGGATACTGATCATTCATGGGAGTCAAGTCAAACTTAAAGTCCCCTGTATGAACGACCGTGCCTTCTGGCGTATGCATGGTGACTCCAAGGCAATCGGGTATACTGTGATTCGTTTTGAAAAAGTCCAGAACCATCTCTCCAAATTCCAACCTTGAATCCGAATCGATCTGGATTAATTCCGTATCAGCCAATAGGTTATGTTCTTTTAACTTCAATTCAATCAAACCAAGTGTTAAACGTGTGGCATAAATGGGTACATTCAATTTTTTCAAGAAATAAGGGATCCCGCCAATATGATCTTCATGCCCATGAGTCACAATTAAAGCACGGATCTTCTCCTTATTCTCCTGAAGAAAGGAAATATCAGGAATGATCAAATCGACTCCTAATAAACTTTCATCAGGAAACTTTGCACCACAGTCAATAATGACGATATCGTTAGAATATTGAACCACGTACATGTTTTTACCGATTTCATTCACTCCGCCCAGAGCCAGTATGGACAAAGCATTCTTTTTCACACTCAAGTAGATAGACCTCCCTTTATGATGATAAGGATAGTGTTTCCTTAGGTCCCTTTTATAAAACCAACTCTTTTCTTAAAAACAGGGCAAATTCAAAAAGCCATAAAAAAACACCTACCGTTTTCGGTAGGTGCGTGTATCTCCAAATCTTCATCGGCTCAAGCAAGAATGGATGCTTTCTTCAAAAGTCTCAATGTTTGCTTGGACCTGTGATGCATATCCAGTCTTCAAAGTGAGCAGCAAACTTTCTACCAAGAATTTTCGCGGTTTGTCGGACTGCATCAGCTCATCTTGGATAAAGTCGATTAATTCAATGGCTCTTGTTCGATTTTCATCGCAAGGCAAAGATTTGTTTATCGCTTTTTTCAATTCAGTGGTGGATTGAAGCAAATCATTATGGCAAGGATCAAGGTTGTTTGTAAAGTTTGGGAACCACGTATCCATTAGTTCCGGATCAATGATCTGTTCCCCGCTTTCAGCCACTTCATTGACTAAGCGGACAATGCGGTTCATGCAATAGCGGATAATTTGTATGTCCGGTGTACCGGCGGGATTGGCCCGATAGCTAAAATGATTCATGTGGGTCATCATCGAATGAAAGATAATGACGCTATCTAAAAGATAGGGTTTTTTGCTTTCCCCGAATATATCGATAAAACGATTATACATCCAGCGTAAGCTCAACAATAGCGTGTTATTGATGAATTGTTTTAATTCTTCATCGTTGGAAACACGGACTTCTTCGATCAGGATAAGCAATTTGCTTTGCTTGTTCACCATCATCTGCAGTTCGAGCTGCTGGGTGAAAATTTCAATATCGGCGGAATCTTGACCAATCAACAGTTTTTCCCGGTCATGGCGAATCTTTGTATAGAAGGAACGGAAAATGGCTATAAATAATTCACCCTTCGAAGGGAAATAATTATAAAATGTACCTTTTGATATACCGCTGCCATCTAAAATGTCCTGGATGGACGTGGCTTGGTAGCCCTTGTCAATAAACAGCTTATGAGCCGTATCGATGACATTCTGCCTTCGATTATTCATCATATCACCTTATTTTCATTATACTGCTTGTATAAATGTAATCGTACTCTATTTTTCATCACAGCACAAACCCTTATTTAAACCAGTAAATTTTTATTGCAAAAAATGAACTGGGGGTATATTATTGATTTTGTGAGTTTGGAATATACCGCTCGTCTAATTAAATGAACCAATAGTTTGAATGGAGGAATAGATAAAAAGTGAGTACTGCACAAACAAATGAAAAAAAGGGTTCGTATGGCATTTTGGCCATACTGATGGTCGGGGCGTTTATAGCGATACTGAATTCAACCCTTTTAAATATTGCACTGCCATCAATCAAAACAGACCTGGGAATCGAGACTTCCACAGTTCAATGGCTGACAACGGGCTATATGCTTATGAACGGAATCATGATTCCGACAACAGCCTTCTTAATAAGAAAATATTCGGTACGTAATCTGTTCCTGACAGCCATGCTCCTATTCTCAATCGGGACGATCGTTGCCGGTGTAGCGCATACTTTCCCGCTATTATTGAGCGCACGTATGGTTCAGGCTGCAGGTTCTGCCATTATGATGCCGTTATTAATGAACGTGCTTTTAACTGCTTTCCCTGTTGAAAAACGGGGCTCGGCAATGGGATTATTCGGTTTAGTCATGATGTTTGCCCCTGCAATCGGGCCGACGCTTTCAGGCTGGATCATCGAACATTATGATTGGAGAATGCTATTCCACTTCATCACTCCGCTTGCTTTACTAGTGCTTATTCTCGGCTTCTTTAAACTTAAAGACAAAAAGGAAAAAGTCGATATTAAAATCGATAAATTATCGGTCATCCTATCTAGCTTGGGCTTTGGCGGCCTGCTTTACGGATTCAGCTCTGCAGGCAGCAAAGGTTGGGATAGCCCTTGGGTATATGGAACATTGATTGTCGGTGCCATTTCCCTGATCCTTTTCATTACACGCCAGCTGAAAATGGAAACGCCAATGCTTGAATTCAAGATCTTCAAACATCCGATGTTCGCCTTATCTGCAACGATTTCAATCGTGTTGAATATGGCCATGTTCTCGGCGATGATCTTAATGCCGATGTATACACAAACGGTCCGTGGCATTTCACCATTCGATTCAGGATTATTGATGCTGCCCGGTGCACTATTGATGGCCTTAATGTCACCGATTACCGGTAAGCTCTTCGATAAATTCGGTGCGCGCATACTTGCTTCAACCGGTTTGCTTATTACTGTGGTGACGACGTATTTCTTCAGTAAATTATCAATGGATACTTCTTATACACATATTGTGATTCTGTATTCCGTCCGTTTATTCGGTTTGTCCATGGCCATGATGCCGATCATGACAAATGGATTGAACTCGCTGCCAGCCCGTATGAACCCGCATGGTACAGCCATGAATAACACGCTGAACCAGATTTCAGGCGCAATCGGTACAGCATTGCTTGTTACGGTCATGTCAAACCATGCCGCTTCTTCCGGTGAGGATTTAATGACCAAAGCAATGAGCAAATTAACAAGCCAGCCCACTGCTGAGATGATGGAACAAATGCAGGCCCAAATCGGGATGCAGGCGATGCTCGATGGAATTAACTTCTCCTTCTTTGTATCCACCTTCATTGCTGCTGTGGCACTGATTCTGACATTATTCATTAAGCGCGCATGGCCGGCTGAAGAAAAACCAGCTATGAAAAAAGATCAAACCGCTTAAATGAAACAATAAAAAAGCCCTATGCCACCTGAATAGTTCAGGCAGCATAGGGCTTTTTCTTTTAAGTTTAGCCGACTTTAATTGTTTACCCGGTGATTTTCACTTGTATATAAAAAAAGCGCAGTGCTATATGCACTGCGCTTTTTTAGATCAAGATGTCACTTCCTCTGAAGTTACTTTTGCATGCTGGATATGACTGGCTATCCAGCCAATGATCGCTGCAGAAACGAGATAGGCAAGTAAGATCCAGATCTGCGTTTGCAAGCTTTCCCAGCCGCCTAATGAGATGACCTCTTGAAGTTCCTTTAATGAGTGGGCCATAGGTAAAAATTGACCGATTTTCGTCAATAATGACATGCCCAGTTCGCCTGGGAATGTTCCGCCGCAGGTCGCCAATTGGAACACGAGAAGGGTCACGGCTGCAAATTTGCCGACCACTCCGAATACGGTCACCAACATAAGAATGAATGTCATGAAGGTAAATGAAACGATGATGCTTGATAGAATGAATACAGGGACACTTGCAACGTGTAAATGGAAACCAAGAAGGACGACTGCATCCACTAGAAGTGCCTGTATCAAGCCGATTACATATACCAGCATTAATTTATTCGTGAAATGAACGGTTCCGGTAACCTTAAGATTCTGCCTGCGGCCAAGCGGGAGAATATTGGAAGCCATGATGCCGCCTACATAAAAGGCCAATGACAGAAAATAAGGAGCAATCCCGGTTCCGTAGTTAGGTACTTCAGATAAATTGGATTGGACCAATTGTACGGGTTCAGAGAACATCGAAGTTGTCGAATCGTCGTACTGAAGACTGGCCGTTTTATCGGCAGCTTCATTAAGCTTGGTGGATAATTTGTTTGAACCCGTTTCCAGTGAAGCCAGTCCGTCTTGAAGTTCCGTCGATCCACTGACTAGCTGGCTGCTTCCGCCGGCTAGCGAATCGATTCCGGCATGTAAAGTGGAGAAACCATTTTTCCATTGAAATAATCCATTCGCCATTTCTTCAGAACCCTCGTTTAATTGCTTGGCACCCGAGGTAGCTTGTGCCATTTTATCACCAAAAGCATTCATCCCGGTTTGAACGGTTTCTTGTCCATCAGCCACTCTGACAGCACCTTCGCCCAATTGCTTTTGACCGGCATGTAAAGTGGTGGCTGCTTCGGATAACCCTTCTGATAGTGCAACGATTTGCTTGAAGTCTTGGTCCTTTATTGCATCAGGATGACTTTTCATATAGGCATCCAATTGTTTTTTTAGAGTATTCGCTGTATCGGCAGCCTGTTCTTGCCCTTGCATCAATTTTGCATTTCCGGCTGACCAGTTCTCAACACCCTTACTTACTTCATTCATTCCATTTTCCAATGAGTCATGTGCATCAGATAGCTGCTTCATGCCAGAATGCAAGTTCCGGGAACCTGATGTTAATCCATTCGCACCATCCGCTAAGGCTTCTTGTCCATCCAAGAGCTTGTTGCTTCCTGTTTGCAGCTTTTGGGCGCCATCATTCAAATCCTGGATGCCATCATTCAATTTCTCACTGCCGCTTTTCGCATCCGCCGTTCCTTGATGAAGCGTTTCTGCTCCATCCCCGGCATCCGCCAAGCCGTTAGAAACGTCCTGGAATTTCGAAAGGATGCCTTCAGAATAGACCTTCGTAATGCTTGCGTTGATTTTTGCCGTCATTTTTTCAACAGCAGTAGAGCTGATCTGTGAGGCAACGAAGTTCTTACCTGGATTGACAGTATACAAAAGTTTAGCCGTTTCCGGTTTTTTATCCATTAAAGTCGTGACATTTTCCGAAAAATCTTCCGGAATCGTGACAACCATATAATAGGTACCTTCCTTAAGACCCGTATTTGCCTCCTTTGCCGTGACAAAGTGAAAATCCAATTCTTTCTGCTTTTTCAATTGTTCAACGAAATCATCTCCAGCCTCGACTGGCTTATCGTCCATTTCCGAACCATTATCGAGATTGACCACTGCTACAGGAAGCTGATCCAACTTCCCATAAGGGTTCCAATATCCTGCCAAGAAGAAACCTGAGTAAATCAATGGAACGACCAAAAGGAAGATCAAGGCGATTCTCCCGTGTTTATGTTTCCACATTGCTTTTATATCTTGAAATACAAGTTGTAAACCTTTCATTATTTGAGCCTGCCCTTTCTAACTAAGAGATTATTTCATCATAATGGCTTTTTTAGATACTGTATAATACATAATTGATTATGTAATAATAGATTTAAATCTATGTGAAAAGAGTGGAAAAATGGAAATATTACAGCTGCAGTACTTTCAAACCGTAGCACGGCTGGAACATATGACGAAGGCTGCGGAACAACTTCAGATTGCTCAGCCATCCCTCAGTAAAACCATATCCCGGCTTGAAGAGGATTTGGGAGTCACGCTGTTCGATAGGGAACACCGGAAAATCAAGCTCAATGCAGCCGGAAGAATTTTCTTGAAACGTGTTGAACGCGCTTTTGCGGAACTGAATGAAGGGAGGCGCGAAATAGTCGAATTAACAGAACAAGACCAAAAGAACATCACCTTGGCCGTCACCATTCCGAGGGTCCTGCCTGATTTATTGGGTACATTTTTATCTCAATACCCGGATGTCCGTTTTCAACAATTCCTAAAATCCATATCATCCATGAAGCAGCTTCTAATAGAAGGAGAAATTGATTATTGCATATCATCCGTTCCGATTGAAGGCCCAGACTTAAAGTGGGAACCGCTGATCACCGAAGAAATATACTTGATCGTGCCTCCCAATCACCGGCTGGCAGGCAGGGAAAGCATTACACTCCAAGAAGTGAAAGATGAACCATTCATCAGCATGAACACAGGCTTCGGGTTCCGCAGCCTCACCGACCAATTTTGCCTCGAAGCGGGATTCGTCCAGCACATCTCATTTGAAGGAGATGAACCTGCTGTCATCTCGGACCTTGTCAGGAAAGGGTTGGGAGTCGCCTTCGTATCCGAATTGACATGGCTCCATCAAACCGGGTCATTATCCCATAAAATCCGGATAACCGAACCTGCTTGTCAAAGAACAATAGGGCTCGGCTGGTCAGAAAAACGCTACTTCACCCCAGTAGCCAAGCAATTTAGGTTATTTGTCATGGATTATTTCGCTGCCGCCAACTCCGCCAGACCAAAGGATGAATAAATGTGGTGAAGGTCGAAATAATCGGATGAAGACAGGAATGAATCGCCGTTAGGACGAATTAATGGGTGAAGGCATAAAAAGTATAATTTAATTATCGTGAACATAGTATTTTAGGAGGTTTTTCTTAAATAGATCGGGTTAAAAATGACCAATTCCGATCCTAGGAGATGAATGGAGATGGAAATACGGGTTAATCAAATTGAGTTGAATGGACACACGTTTCAATACCGGGAGAGCGGTGATGTTTCTGCACCGCCGCTTGTTGTTCTTCACGCGCTGGGTAAAAGTGCAGAGTCATGGGATCAAGTGGCTGCCGCATTAGGAGAAAATTATCGTGTATTAGCTTTAGATCAACGGGGACACGGTGGGAGTGCGAAAACTAATACATACACTTTCGAATTGATGTGCGATGATTTGCTTCAATTTGCGGATGCGCTGAATTTGGAAAGATTTTCGCTAATAGGGCATTCCATGGGGGGAACAGTTTCCTATCTTTTCTCGCAAACTTTTCCTTCGAGGATAGATAGGTTGATTGTCGAAGATACGCCTCCACCTTTCTCGGATGAACCAGTTGAGGTTCCTTCCCAACCTTCTGGCCCTCTGCCGTTTGATTGGCAGGTTGTGCCCTCGATTCTACAGCAGCTTAATGAACCCGATCCCGAATGGTGGGCACGTCTTACCGATATTATGATGCCGACGCTTGTTATAGGGGGCGGGTCGAGCCATATACCCCAAAATAAATTGCAGGAAGTTTCCGAGCTTATTCCGAATTGCGAATTGGTGACGATAGAGGATGCAGGACACTTTGTGCATGAAGATAATTTATCAGCTTTCTTGGCTGCCGTAACAAGTTTTCTTTCTAAAGGGTGAGATAGGAGGGTTGCCGACTGCAGCCCTCTTATTCCTGCTTAAATGTATGGTTTATTTTATAGACGGCATTTATCGATTTATTATTAATGATTTCCAGTAACTGCTCAGCCATATAGTCAGCGCTGTATGTAAAGCCGGTGTTGACCCATTCGATGATCATGCCTAATATCGCATATGCTTGGTAACTGGAGGCAAGTTCTGTATTGATCTTAGGGTTCGGCCGGTAATCTTCTAGGTCTTCCAATGGAAGTTTCTTTAATTCATTACAAATCCTTTCCAGTAATGTAGGCCATGCATTCGACTTTAGGATGAGGGTATAAATGTTTGCATAATTAGCTACATGTTCAAATATTTTGATCACTGAAGCCGTTAGTTCATTGATGGTGAAAGTTTCAACGTTTTTATAAGGTTCCCGGTAAGATATGATCAAATCGGCAATTACATCCTCCATGACCTCTTCAAGCAGTTCCTCTTTGTACTGATAGTGTTTATAAAATGTGCCCCTATTAAGGTCGGCGCGTTCTACAATGTCAGTAATCGATATTTCCCTGAAATCCTTGTGTTGCATTAATGATATGAGAGAATCCTTCAAGGCCAGTTTGGATTTCCTGATCCTCCTATCAATCCCAGTGTTATTATTAGACATTTTCTTCACCCTTTGTTCGTTATTGTCCTTTTAATGAACATAATGAACACTTTCTGTTCATTGTTCAACATCGAGGTCATCATTTGCTGATTGTATAAGCCTATTGAAACTAATTATACTATAAAGGAAGTTAGTTAATGAACATCTGTACAATAAGTATCACTTCACTAGAATGAATGGGGGAGTTCAAATGAAATTACAAGACAAAGTTGCAGTAGTGACAGGCGCAGCATCTGGCATGGGGAAACAAATTGCTATAGATTATGCTAGAGAAGGGGCTAAAGTCGTCGTATCGGATTTAAATCTTGATGGTGCGAACGAGACGGTAGAAGAAATAAAAGCGAATGGCGGAATGGCCTTTGCCATTAAAACGAACGTAGCGGTGGAGGAAGATATTCAACATTTGATTGATACCACGGTCAGTACGTATGGTACGGTGGATATTTTGGTGAATAACGCGGGCATCATGGATGGCATGGAACCTGCTGGAGACATTGAAGATTCTAGATGGGATCGGATTTTTGCCATTAACACGACAAGCGTCATGCGTTCGACTAGAAAGGTATTGCCGATCTTTTTAGAAAAACAAAAAGGGGTCATCATCAATATTGCTTCAGCTGGCGGTTTGTACGGTGCTCGAGCAGGCGCAGCATACACTGCCTCTAAGCACGCAGTGGTCGGGTTCACAAAAAACACGGGCTTCATGTATGCCAATAAAGGAATTCGCTGCAATGCAATAGCACCAGGCGGAGTTGAAACTAATATCGGTTCCAGCATGACGAATATCAATGAGTTCGGCATCTCTCGCCAACAATTGGGTATGGCCATCAATCCACGCAATGGCAAACCTGAGGAAATCGCTAAAGTGGCTTTGTTCCTTGCTTCTGACGATTCCAGTTTTGTTAATGGTACTGTCATCACGGCAGATGCTGGTTGGAGTGCATATTAAGCAGTAAATTAAAAAGAGGATGGTCAGAACTTGGGACTGATACATGCATTCCTGCTAGTAAGCAGGGATGCATTTTTTTTGAGTGGAGCTTTGGATGGGGATTTTGGTCAGCCAACAATTTGCAAGAGGAAGGTTTCGCCTTCATCGGGGAACATTTTCATTTCAATCGAAAGTGGATAAGCGGGGGCTGGATAGTTAAACTACTATCCAGTTGGTTTTAAAAAAATTATGCTATCAATTGGATTTAAAAGATAAGTTGAACTCTGAAATCTTGGAAGCAAAATAGGTTCCCTGAAAAATCCACTTTCCCTATGAAATTAGATCATTGAGTGATCCATTAGTTCGCTGCGATTACTTCCATCTTCCACACAAACGATATATTAATTTGCGTGAGAATATTGAAGGACTTTCTGACGGACGTAATCAAGGTGCTTGTACATTTGACTGAATGCTTCATGTGGATCATGCGCTGCAAGTGCAGCATAGATGGCTTTATGATACTTTACAGTCAGTTCCCGTTCCCTGAATTGTATCAGGCTATTTATTTTATTATGGGTAATCAATAAGGAATCAATCATGCCTTCAATAATGGGATTGTTCGCACTTAAAGCAATGATCTTGTGGAATTCTTTATCGGCCTCTCCATAATCGTTGTCTTCACTATTGGCAATCGTGTCAATCGTAACTTGCAGTTTCTCCAGCTGTTCGTCTGTGATTTTCTCGGCAGCCATTGTTACCAGTCCCAACTCCAATGCCATTCGTGCTTCGATGATCGCTGGTAAATTATTCGTAGCCAGCGCCAGCATGACAGAGAATGGATGTGTACCGATTTTATCGTTAAAAAAGGTTCCTTCACGTGTTTTCCGTGTAATGACTCCTAGTGTATCAAGTGCACTGAGTGCCTCCCGTAAAACAGGTCGGCTTACTTCAAGTTCTTTCATAAGTTCCATTTCAGGAGGCAGTTTGTCGCCCGCTTTCATTTGTCCGGTGACGAGCAGATGCACGATTTGATCCACGACTTGTTGTGAAAGAGTGTTGCGATGTACCGATTGTACGCCTAATTTCTTTGACGATTCTTCCATTGTGTAACCCCTTTTCTGTTAAACCCAATATGTATTTATACTGTAAGACTAATTATATAATATAATACACTTATTTGCATGTGAGGAAGAGAAGCTCTATACCCCAAAAAAAGTAAAATGCGCCGCTCTAAAGAGAGAGACGCACGCATTGTTGGAAAAAATCATCTGACAAGGCAAGGTGATTTTGGATTGAACTCCCATCCGGAAATCAGGTATTGCATCGCCATTGAATCATCACGGGCACCAAGTCCTTTTTGTTTATAAAGCTGATGTGCCTTCTCGATTTGTTCCATATCCACTTCAATTCCAAGTCCGGGCTTGGAAGGGACATCGACCATTCCGCCGACAATTTTAAAAGGTTCTTTCGTCAAACGCTGCCCATCCTGCCAAATCCAGTGGGTATCGATCGCAGTGACTTTTCCTGGTGCGGCTGCAGCAACGTGTGTAAACATGGCAAGCGAAATGTCGAAGTGATTATTCGAGTGTGATCCCCATGTCAATCCCCAGTCGTTGCACATTTGAGCGACACGGACGGAGCCTTGCATCGTCCAAAAATGCGGATCGGCAAGAGGGATGTCCACGGATTGTAGTTGAATTGAGTGCCCCATTTGCCTCCAGTCCGTTGCAATCATATTAGTAGCGGTAGGAAGGCCCGTTGCGCGCCTGAATTCCGTCATGATTTCCCGGGCGGAAAAACCATTTTCCGCTCCGCATGGATCTTCCGCATAGGCTAAAACATGATGTTGATCCCGGCAAAGTTCAATCGCATCCTTAAGCAGCCAGCCGCCATTTGGGTCAAGGGTAATCCTGGCTTCAGGGAAGCGTTCCGCAAGTGCCGTCACCGCTTCGATTTCTTCTTCCCCGCGCAAAACTCCGCCTTTCAGTTTAAAATCATTGAATCCATAGCGAGAGTGGGCGGCTTCTGCCAAGCGGACAATCGATTCAGGTGTGAGCGCTTCCTCATGACGGAGGCGAATCCAGTCATCTGCCGCTTCAGGCTCGCTTAAATAACCAAGATCCGTTTTATTGCGGTCACCTATATAAAATAAGTAGCCCAGCATTTCCACCTTATCACGCTGCTGTCCTTCGCCGAGAAGGGCTGCAACTGGAACACCTAAATATTGGCCGACTAAATCTAGAAGTGCCGCTTCCAATGCTGTCACGGCATGGATGGCTATACGGAGATCGAACGTCTGAAGGCCGCGGCCTCCCGCATCCCGGTCCGCAAACTGCTTACGGATGGTATTCAGAATGTTGTTGTATGTCCCAATGGACTGGCCGACAACCAATTGTTTGGCATCTTCGAGTGTTTGGCGAATTTTTTCGCCTCCAGGAACTTCACCTACACCAGTATTACCCGCATTATCTTTCAGAATGACAATGTTCCGGGTGAAATAAGGAGCATGGGCACCGCTCAAGTTCAGCAGCATGCCGTCATGGCCTGCAACTGGAATAACGCTCATTTCTGAAATTACCGGTGTGCCGATTTTTACATGATCCTTTAGCATTTGATTGTTCATAATTTTTCCCCCTACCAGAATATTTAGTTAACTATGATTTTAACTCTACACGTTTAATTTCACCAACAAGGAATAAATAGCTGCAAATCGCGACAAGAGCATTGGCACATACGAAGACTAGCGCACCATTAAATGATCCTGTCGTGGCAATGATGTATCCGATGATAATCGGTGTTGTAATGCCTGCAATGTTACCGAATGTATTGAAAAGCCCGCCACTGACACCGGACATTTCCTTTGGTGAGGTATCGGCCACTACCGCCCAGCCGAGTGCCCCAAATCCTTTACCGAAAAATGCTAGGGCCATAACGAATATAACCACCCATTCCGTATCTACATAGTTTGCAGCTACCAAGCTCATCGATAGAAGCATCCCAACAACAATTGGCAATTTTCGGGCGACAGTCAATGAGAATCCCTTCCGTAACAAGAAATCCGAGAATGTCCCTCCGAGAATGCCGCCAAAAAATCCACAAATGGCTGGAAGGGAAGCGACGAGTCCAACTTCAAGAATGGTCATGCCTCTTTCTTGTACAAGGTACACAGGAAACCATGTAAGGAAAAAGTACGTTAACGTTGTAATGCAATATTGTCCGAGATAAACACCTAACAGCATACGGTTTGATAAAAGCTGCTTAATATTATTCCAGTTGACGCCTTTCTTTTCCTCCTTATTTGTAGTGGTTTGATCCATATTGATCAAAGCGCCGCCTGCTTCGATATATTCAAGCTCAGCTTTGTTGATGCGCGGATGTTCCTTTGGGCCATATATCGTTTTCAGCCAGAAGAAAGCGACGATGATTCCCAAGGCGCCCATAAAGAAGAAGACGTATTCCCAACCAAATTTATACGTAATGTAACCCATGATCGGTGCAAAGAGAACGGTTGCAAAATACTGGGCTGAATTGAAAGTGGCAGCCGCGGTTCCGCGTTCATGGCTTGGGAACCAGGTAGCAACGATGCGGCTGTTGGCCGGGAAGGAAGGAGCCTCTGCCAATCCAACTAAAAAACGCAGTCCGAACAATATTATGACAGCCGTTCCGGCAGAATCGAGAAATCCGATAAATCCTTGTAAAAGCGTAAAGGTAGACCATAGCGTGATACTCCAAAAGTAAACTCTTTTTGAACCAAAGCGGTCCAAAAGCCATCCACCCGGAATTTGACCAGCTACGTAAGACCATGCAAAAGCGGAGAAAACATAGCCCATCATGACTGAATCGAGACCAAGCTGACCAGACATGTCCGTACCTGCGATTGATAGCGTCGCACGATCTGCATAATTCAGAGCAGTAACCAAAAAGAGCATGAAGACAATGAACCATCGTGTCCGTGTTTTTTTCTGGGCATTTGGCAGTTTAGGAGATGCTTGAAAAACTTTTTCTTCAGCGTTCATATACTCACTTCCTTAAACGTATTTAATTATATTTTTCAGTTGATACCGCTTACAATGTTGCCGCTTCTCCCTTCGTGAAAATTCTTAATATTTAGTTTTGTCCAATGGTAAGACAAATAAAATTGTTTGTCAATGGCTTTTTTTTAATAAATCGTTTTTCATTTTTAGCACCTTAATTATCGTGTTTTTTTGTATATATTAGAAGCGAAATTATTGTGGGATGAGGCGATGCTTGATTTTTCAGAAAATAAAAAAAATACGATTGACCAGACGGTATATTTGTCTTACAATAAAACAATAATACACAAGGAGGAATAGAAAATGAATAAAATTCGCAAGGCGCCTAAAGGGATTCTCGGATTTCCCGTAGCACCATTTACAACGAGTAATAAGCTTGATGAACAAGCACTTGCCCGTAATATCCAATTTTTACTAGATGAAGGACTCGAGGCTATTTTCGTAGCATGTGCAGCAGCGGAATATCCATCGTTAAGTAAAGAGGAATATGAAGCGATGGTAGAGGTAGCCGTATCCGTTACGGCTGGAAAAGTCCCTGTATACACAGGGGTAGGCGGGAATATTCAAACGTCCCTGGAACTTGCCAGAATATCAGCGGATAGAGGGGCAGACGGATATTTAATATTACCTCCATATCTTGTTACTGGAGAACAGGCAGGTCTGGCGGCTTATTTCAAAGCTATCGCAGAGAGTACAGACTTAAATTCCATAGTATATCAGCGTGATAATGTTTCACTTTCAATTTCAACTTTGGAAGCGCTTGCTGAGGTCCCACAGGTGGTCGGCGTCAAAGACGGGCTAGGCAATATGGAGTTAAATGGACTCCTTACACAAACGTTCGGAAAGCGTTTCGGCTGGCTGAACGGAATGCCGCTTGCGGAAGTGACCATGTCGGCCTACGTTCCACTTGGCTTTGACTCTTACTCATCCGCGATATCCAATTACATCCCGCACATCTCACGGAAATTCTATAATGGCATTTTGAGCGGAGATCAAGAAACGGTCAAAGAAATTTACCAACAGGTCATCATGCCAATCAACAATATTCGTCGTCAGCGAAAAGGGTATGCCGTTTCTCTCATTAAAGCAGGTATGGAGATTATGGGAATGCCGGTTGGGCAAACAGTCAGATTACCAATTCTTCCGGTGGAAAAAGAACATTATGCAGAAATGCAATCGATATTAGAGAATGCTTTAGATCGTTTTCCAAAAGAAACACCAATTCAATCAATCTAATAAGGGCGGGATTATATATGATAACTACAGTTCAAACAAAAACGTATCTTAACTATATTAACGGTGAATGGGTTACTTCTATCTCAAATGAAGTTGAAAAAAGTTTAAACCCGGCAGATAATCAGGCAATTGTCGGATTTGTACAGAAATCAGCCAAGGAAGATTTGAACCTGGCTGTGGAAGCGGCGAAAAAGGCGAAAGACAAATGGCGCAAACTAGCTGGTTCAGAGCGCGGGGAGTATCTATATAAAGTAGCGCATATTCTTGAAAAGCGGATTGATGAAATCGCAGAATGTGCAACACGTGAAATGGGTAAGACCTTTGCAGAAACAAAAGGGGAAACGGCACGCGGTATTGCGATCCTGAAATACTATGCAGGAGAAGGAATGCGTAAAGTGGGGGATGTCATTCCATCCACCGACAGTTCAGCGCTTATGTTCACGACGCGCGTCCCGCTTGGTGTAGTGGGCGTCATTACACCTTGGAATTTCCCAATCGCCATCCCGATCTGGAAGATGGCTCCTGCTCTCGTTTATGGGAATACGATTGTGGTGAAGCCAGCCACCGAGACGGCCATCACCTGTGCGAAGATCATGGAGTGTTTTGAAGAAGCTGGTTTACCGGCGGGTGTTATCAATATGGTCACAGGGCCGGGCAGTGTCATCGGGCAGGGCATCGCCGATCACGAAGATGTAAACGGCATTACCTTTACCGGCTCAAACGGCGTTGGAAAAAGGATTGGACAAGCGGCGTTAGCACGAGGAGCGAAATACCAGCTTGAAATGGGCGGGAAAAACCCGGTAATCGTTGCAGCGGATGCGGATCTTAATCTGGCTGTAGAAGCAGTCATTACAGGCGCGTTTCGTTCGACGGGGCAAAAATGTACCGCGACAAGCCGTGTCATCGTTGCAGCTGAAGTTTATGAAGAGTTCAAGCAGTTGCTGGTGAAAGAAACGAAAGGCATTTCCATCGGGGATGGATTGGACAGCGGGACATGGATGGGACCATGCGCTAGCGAAAATCAATTAAAAACGGTTCTTTCCTATATCGAAAAAGGAGTCGAGGAAGGCGCTACACTTCTAACTGGCGGAAAGCGTGCTGAAGAAGGCACTCAGGCTAATGGCTTTTATGTAGAGCCTACGATCTTTGATAACTGCACGTCAGATATGGCAATTGTACAGGAAGAAATTTTTGGTCCGGTGATTGCTTTATTGAAAGCTGAATCAGTCGAAGAAGCCCTGCAACTTGCGAACAGCGTCGAATACGGCCTGAGTGCTTCGATTTTTACTGCCAATATCCAACATTTGCTTTCATTTGTTAACGATATGGAAGCCGGATTGATCAGGGTCAACGCTGAGAGCGCAGGCGTTGAATTGCAGGCACCATTTGGCGGCATGAAAAACTCCAGCTCCCACTCCAGGGAACAAGGAGAAGCAGCAAAAGAGTTTTTTACATCCATTAAAACGGTGTTTGTAAAATAATATAATGTGAATGCGGTCAATAGATAACGTTTCGAATGAATGATTAGAGTACTTATGAGGTTAATAAATCTGGAAGGAAGTTAAATAATGAATTCGCACGGATCGCCAATTATTACAGATATGAAGGTTATTCCAGTAGCAGGCTATGATAGTGCCCTACTCACACTAAGTGGCTGTCATGCTCCTTATTTTACTCGTAATATTGTTATTTTAGAAGATGAAACGGGGAATACAGGTATCGGTGAGATTCATGGCGGCGATGATATTACTAGAATGATAGAAAGTTATCGTCCATTTGTAGTAGGACAAGAGATTGCCAATTATAGAGGCTGTATTACTGCCATACGTAAAGGTGGTTTGAGTATAAAAGGTGACTCTGGTGAAGGGCTGCAAGGATTAAATTTAGCCAATTTAAAATTTGTTGTGCAAGCGGAAGCTGCTGTTGAATGCGCCATGATGGACTTGCTTGGTAAATTTGTTAATAAACCAATTGCAGCATTACTTGGCGATGGAGGTATTCAACGGACAGAAGTTCCTTTCTTAGCCTATTTATTCTATATCGCGGATATGGAAAAACTCGATCTTAATTATTCACGTGAAACACAATTTAAGGATGATTGGGATCGCGTTAGACGAATTGAAACATTAACAGCTGAAGGAATTGTCGCTCAAGCAAAAGCAGCTGAAGACCGTTATGGATTTAAGAGTTTCAAATTAAAAGGTGGAGTGCTTCGTGGAGAAGAAGAAATGGAAGCGATTCAAGCTTTACATGAAGCATTCCCTGATTCAAGAATTAATCTTGATCCAAATGGTGCATGGTCATTGGAAGAAGCCATTAAGCTTTGCAAAGGTAAAGGAGATATACTTGCCTATATTGAAGATCCGTGTGGTCCTGAAGCGGGATTCTCTAGCCGTGAAATAATGGCTGAATTCAAGATTGCCACCGGTCTGCCTGTAGCTACAAATATGATTGCGACAAATTGGCGTCAATTCCATCATGCAGCAGCACTTAGAGCAGTCGATATTGTGTTAGCTGACCCTCATTTCTGGACATTGAATGGCAGTATCCGTATGGCACATGTATTAAACGATTGGGGCTTAACATGGGGGTCGCATTCCAATAACCACTTTGATATTACCTTGGCGGCATTTACACAAGTAGCAGCTGCTGCGCCAGGAAATATTTCACCAATCGATACACACTATATTTGGCAAGATGGCCAAGAATTATGTGATGATCCATTACAAATTATAGATGGAATGATTAAACTGCCTGATAAACCAGGTTTAGGTGTAGAAATAAATATGGATAAAGTGATGAAAGCAAATGAATTATATCGCAGTCTGCCATATCATGATCGTGATGATTCAACTTCTATGCAGTATCTAATTAAAGAGTGGCAATATAACTCTAAGAAACCATGTATGGTGAGATAAACTTTTCGATTTAAATGAAGGGTAATTACCATGAGTAAAAGAATGGATATCTCAATCTATTAAAGATGAAAATATTAACATTCTACTCATGGTAGTTGCTAAAAATACATGAATTGTAAGCCCTTACTTTATTACAATTCTTTGAGAAAAAATAAAAGGTATTAAACTGAAATCATTTTTCTGAAAATCAAGAAAAAAAGGAGGAAGCTTATGAACAGTAGCGGTGCTCAACGCATCAGCAATGAGACTGAACATCCTAAAAAAACCAATGTGCGTTTTACGATACTTGCAATGTTATTTATCGTGACCGTCATTAATTATATTGACCGTTCTGCTTTGGGTATAGCTGCTCCAGTAATGAAAGAGGACCTAGCTTTCGATGCAGTGAAATTAGGTGTTGCTTTTTCAGCCTTTAACTGGGCATATACTGCATTTAACATTCCAGGAGGTTGGTTATTAGATAGATATGGAGCACGTAAAGTTTATGGTGTTGCTTTATTATTATGGTCCACATTTACCTTTTTTCAAGGATTTATCAGCACCTTACTTGGATTATTCATTTTAAGATTCTTGGTTGGTATTACTGAAGCTCCATCTTTTCCAGGGAATAGCAGATTGACGACGATGTGGTTTCCACAACATGAACGCGGACGGGCGGTATCGATTTATAACTCTGCACAATATTTTGGATTAGCACTTTTCACGCCAGTCATGGCATGGATATTACAAGAGTTTGGCTGGCACGATGTTTTCTTTGTTGCAGGAGGATTAGGTATCTTTGTAGCCATTTTATGGTTTGCATTTGTACGTGAACCATACAACCATCCACGTGTAAATCAAGCAGAAATCGATTATATTAATTCAGGTGGCGGGTTAGCAAATAAAGAAGAAAAAAGAAAAGTGAACTGGTCTGATATCCGTCTTTTGTTGTCAAACAGACAAATGGTCGGAATTTATATTGGTCAGTATGCGTTGAATACAATTGTTTGGTTTTTCTTAACGTGGTTCCCTACATATCTCGTAACAGAGAAGGGTTTATCTCTAATTCAAACAGGTTTTGCAGCATCGGTACCTTATATAGGAGCCTTTTTTGGAGGTATCGTTGGCGGGATCATGTCCGACAGATTATTGAAAAAAGGAAAATCGCTCGCTGTTGCACGTAAAACACCGATCATCACTGGGTTTCTTTTATCCAGCACTATCGTATTAGCTAACTTCACTTCAAATATTTTTCTTCTTATCCTAATCATGTCCATTGCCTTTTTCGCAAAAGGTTTGGCAGGTCTTACATGGTCTCTTGTCGGTGATATGGCACCAAAAGAACTTATTGGTTTAACTGGCGGTATTTTTAATACCATTGGGAATATCGCAGGTATTGTAACACCACTTGTCATTGGCTTTATTTTAGCCAAAACAAATTCCTTTAGCGGTGCCCTGATCTTTGTTGCAAGTGTATTGTTCGTAGGAGCTCTATCCTACATTTTCATAGTGAATAAACCTGAAAGAATCGTATTAATAGATAAAAATTAACAGAAGAAAAGAAAACGAACTTTTGAAAAATGAAGATCCCCAATAGCATAAGGAATCTAATTGAAGCCATTTAAAAAAGCAACATTTATATCTATAACAGACAAGTATGCTAGCTTTATTATATTGAAAGGGTTGGTAAAGTGGATACAAAAACGCAACTGACGGAGGTACCGCTTTATATTAAGGTTAATAGGATGGACAATGTCGCCATCGTGGTTAATAAGGGGGGCTTGGATCAAGGAACCGTTTTCCCTTGTGGGCTTGAATTGAAAGAAAGAGTACCACAAGGCCACAAAGTGGCTTTAATGGATATAGTCGAGAATGAAGCCATCATCCGCTATGGGGAAGTTATCGGTTATGCGGCTGAATCAATCAGTAAGGGCTGTTGGATTGACGAGTCACTGGTGATGCTTCCGGCTTCTCCGGATTTAAAGAAATTGCCGGTAGCAAATGATATACCCAAAACTTTACCCCCGCTTGAGGGATATACATTTCAAGGATTCCGCAATGAAGATGGCAGTGTTGGAACCAAGAATATATTAGGCATTACAACAAGCGTTCAATGTGTAGTAGGCGTGCTGGATTTCGTCGTGAACCGGATAAAAAAAGAGCTTCTCCCGAAGTATCCCAATGTTGATGATGTTGTCGCCATAAATCACAACTATGGGTGCGGAGTCGCAATCAATGCACCTGAAGCGGTTATTCCCATTCGCACGATACAGAACCTTGCGAAACACCCGAATTTCGGCGGGGAAGCCTTGGTAGTTGGATTGGGGTGTGAAAAACTGTCTCCAATGAGAATAAATCCAAGCGGGGACGATTCAGATATCATTTCACTTCAGGATCAGCAGGGATTTGCGGGAATGGTCCAATCCATTATGGAAATGGCCGAGGAACGTTTAATCAAGTTGAACCGCAGGCAGCGGGAGACGTTTCCGGTTTCCGAATTAGTCATCGGCACGCAGTGTGGAGGAAGTGATGCATTTTCTGGTGTGACAGCTAACCCTGCAGTGGGATATGCTACAGATCTGTTAGTTAGGGCAGGGGCAACCGTTTTATTTTCTGAAGTCACAGAAGTACGGGATGCGATTCATCTATTGACGCCCCGTGCAGTGAATGAAGAAGTAGGGAGAGCGTTAATAAAGGAAATGGACTGGTATGATAACTACCTTGCTTTAGGTGATGCCGATCGAAGTGCCAATCCGTCGCCAGGAAACAAAAAAGGCGGATTGGCCAATGTAGTGGAAAAATCATTAGGCTCCATTGCCAAATCCGGAGGCAGCCCCATTTCAGGCGTACTGGCTCCAGGTGAAAAAGCAACGGAAAAAGGGCTGATTTTTGCAGCTACACCAGCTAGTGACTTTGTTTGCGGAACGCTGCAGCTCGCTTCCGGCATGCACCTTCAAGTTTTTACAACTGGAAGGGGCACACCTTATAATCTGGCAATGGCTTCCGTCATCAAAGTATCTACACGAAATACATTGACCGAGCAATGGAAAGATCTGATTGATATAAATGCAGGAACTATCGCTACAGGTGAGGCAACCATAGAGGATATCGGGTGGGAAATATTTCACCTCATTTTGGAAGTGGCCAGCGGTAAAAAGAAAACCTGGGCAGAGCATTGGGGCCTGCATAATGATTTGGCACTGTTCAATCCTGCGCCAATTACCTAATAATGATTTACTAAGAAGGACTTCCTTTTAAAGGGGGGCCTTTTTTTTGTTGGTCCAATTTTTAAAGCCGTCATTATTTTTCCTTCAGAAAAGAGGACCGCCTAACTTTTAGTTGAAGTTATTAATGAAAGATTGGTTTCCATCATGACGAAAAAAAGGGCGATTCTGAACAGGAGGGATATTATGGTCACATTCAGGAATGCGACAGTAAAAGACTTAAGTAAAATAGTACGGATGCTGGCGGATGATGTATTGGGGAGGGAAAGGGAACGCTATGAAAATCCCCTTCCTGAAAGCTATCTAAAAGCATTTGCATCCATTGATGCAGATGAGAATAATGAATTGATCGTAGCATGTATTGGTGAGGAAATCGTTGGGGTGCAGCAAATCACGTTCACTCCATATATTACCCATCAAGGCGGTTGGAGAGCAACGATCGAAGGGGTTCGGACGGCATCTTCAGAACGAGGGAAAGGCATTGGAAGCAAATTGATTCAATATGCGATTGACCGTGCCAGGAAGCGGGGCTGCCATATCATTCAGCTGACGACCGATAAAAAGCGGGAAGAAACGCTGCGATTTTATGAACGTTTAGGATTTAAAGCCACTCATGAAGGCATGAAAATGAAGCTTTAATTCACCGTCTTTTGACCCCTTTTTCTGTGCACAACAATTCGTCTGGTATTATATGTTAAAATTATTTGTGAGATATTACTAGATGTGCAGGATCTGATGAAAGGGTGTGCTCGATGAAAAACGAAGCATGTATTCAGAGGAGGTACGGTGTAATTAGTTTTACTTCATTCATCATTGGAATCATTTGCTTTTTTACTGTTTTTATTACACCTATTAGAATGGCAAATATCGGGGGCATGACTGGTGATTATATAACTTTTTTCCTTACGATTGCAGGCATCGTCCTCTCTGTCATAGGAATTTTGAAGAAAACGGAGAAAAAAGTAATCCCGATCATTTCTTTGGTTTTTTCCTCGTCTTTCTTTATATTTTGGGTTATCGTCATCACTTTGTTGTTAACTGGGGAAATAGAATTGCCCCGTAGATCAATAAGATAAAAGGATTGAACCAGAATGGTTATGAAGCTTCTTGGGAGATAGATCTGACAAAAGGTGGTTTTTCAATGATAAGAGGTTTATATGAAGCACATTTACCGGTTCGTGATTTGAAACGTTCCATTGAATTCTATGAGGGGCTTGGTTTGCAGTTAGATCATAAGGTTGAAGACAACCTGGCTTTTCTATGGATTGAAAAGGACAAAAGTTGGTTAGGGCTTTGGGAAACGGAAAAAGTGGAGGTTGAGTATCATCCCTCCCTACGGCATATCGCTTTTCAAGTTTCATTGGAAGATCTAAAGAGCTCAGTCGCATGGCTTGAAGATAGAGGCTATGCGCCAAGAGAGGCTTTTGGATTTAAACCAATTGAACCTTTCGTGATGCCTCACGGGGAATACGCCCACGCTAAAATTCACTTTAATGATCCAGACGGAAACAGTTTGGAGTTTATTAGTAAATTGGAGAACCCCCAAAAAATCAAGAATCGTATGTATTTAAGTGAATGGGAACAGATAAATAAATACAGAAGTAAAAAAAGCGAATGACAGATGGGCGGAAATTCAAGAATAATAATCATTCATATAAGTTTTATGTCAGAGCGGAATGGAGAATCATAGAATGAATGTCAAAGCGGAATTATATTGGAATGAATTTTGGCAGGGGAAAGATGAAGAAAAACCCCAGGCAGTCAGTGCATGGCAATTCGGGTCTGATCCCGATCATTTGGCTCAATTAGTGATGGATGGGATAAAAACGGCTACGTGCTCTGGGTATGTTTTTTATGAAGAGGAAAATGAACCATTACCATCCGTGGGTGATTACAGCATTATTTTAAGTAGTGAGGATGAGCCCTTAGCCATCATCCAAACAGTGAAAGTCGAAGTATTGCCCATGAATGAAGTGAGTGAAGAGTTTGCGATTGCAGAGGGGGAAGGAGATCGAACATATACATACTGGTGGGATGCTCATGAAAAATGGCTGAAAAAACATTTGGACAAAATCGGCCAAACCTTTAAAGAAGATATGCTGCTGGTTTGTGAGCGTATTGAATTGATACATGTAAAGTGAATGCAGATGGTTCTTACGGAAGTGAGCAATAAGTGTATTAATAGAGTTTTACTTGTTATGATTGGTTTCTTCAAAAGGATAATCAACAACGTATAATAACCTTCGATTTTAATAAGGGGCAAGATAGGTTTTCATGTAAATGCTTGCCCTTGTCCACCATTCAATCCCTCGTCAAAGCGAATACCCAAATGATCACTAAACTAAATGGTCTGTTAATATCTAATTAGGAGGTGTTTAGATGAAATTAAAGAGCTTCATAGTTACCTTTGGTTCATTTGTATTGACGACAGGAATGCTTTATCTGGTTGGTCATATGTTTACTATTCCTTGGTTAATGTTCCATCACGAATATACAGTGAACGGAAACGGCTTCTTCATTTCAGCTGGTTCGTTGGTTCCACTAATTATCGGTCTGATTGTATGCTTTTTTGCAGAAAAGATTTATATTTACAAGTTCCGATAAAAACTTGGTTGATAATGCCAAGTTTTTTACGCTCTTAATTTAGGAATGTTTGTAAAATTTACTCGCTGACAGGAAGCGAGAAGCAAATCTTTTAGGCGTTCTTGAAAAGGCATTTTTTTATTCAACTCAAGAAATTGGTGCCAGAAAAGGTAATTATCAAGGTACTTAGTGGTTACTCCTTTAAAATGGTCCATCCACTTTTTTAAACGTTTGTGGTAGCCATTTACGTGCTGGATATGATAAATACATTTTCTTACATAGACCTTTTCACTTACGTTAATAGGTTCGTGCTGAAGACCTTTCATTATGGCGAATTTCTTATAGTTAGTGGCTGTATCAGTGCAAAGCAAAGCAGAGGTGTCGATGTGGCTTCCTAACACCTTGTCCAACTCAACAGCAGTAACTCGTCCTTTTCCTGCCATTTGGGAGAGAATTTGACCGTTTCTATCGTGTGCAACGACTACGCAGATTCTTTGGAAATACCACGTTTTTTCGCCACTCCTCCACTTTTTCGAGGTTTTCTACGAGTAATATTTTTCTTGCCCTTTTTGTTCCTAAGAAGAAAGCTTCATCACTCTCAATGCTATCTTTTAAGTGCTGATGACCAAGTGAGCGAATAGCATAAAAGATTTTATGCCGCCAATAGAGTGCGGTGGATATGTGTATATCCAGGGTTTCTGCTATTTTTATATAGTATGATTCCAATAGCAACAATCTATACGAAAACAGCTTTGAAGAATGACTGAGGCGATGAATATAAAGTTAAAGCGTTCAGTGATTTGCTATAATGGGTCATTGGATAAAAAAACTTATAGAAAGATAGGTATTTGCATGAAAAAGAAACTGATATTCATTGGATTGGGAATCCTGGTTGTTTTCCTGCTATTGCTTGGTACGTATAAATTAATGAATTCGAGAACATATCAGGTATTCGGAGGATTGACGGATAATGTCGAGACGAATGAAAAAGTGGTCGCTTTGACTTTTGATGATGGCCCATCGAAAAATGTGAATCAGATCCTTCCGTTATTGGCTAAATACAATGTAAAAGCTACATTCTTCCTGATTGGTAACGAAATCGAAAAGTACCCAGAGGAAGCGGGAAAAATAGCGGAAGCAGGACATCAGATCGGGAATCACACGTATTCCCACAAGCGAATGGTTTTTAAATCGCCTTCTTTTATCAAGGCGGAAATCGAGAAAACGGATAAATTAATTCAGAACTCCGGATATAAGGGTGAAATTGACGTCCGGCCACCAAACGGGAAAAAAATCATAGGTTTGCCTTATTATTTAAATGAAAATGATAGAGAGACCATTACCTGGAATCTGGAACCAGATAGCTATTACACTTCCGCTTCAGACAAAGTGAAGTATGTGAAGGAAAATATCAAACCAGGTTCGATCATCCTGATGCATCCGATGTATGATAATACGGGTAAAGAACTTCAAGCGATTGAAGGGATCTTACAAGAGTTAACGAACGAAGGGTATACATTTGTAACGGTCAATGAACTTCAAGAAATGTAATTTCAAAAAAATCGGGTTGCTGCGGCAGCCCTTTTTTATTTGATAATACAGAATAGTACAAAACGTGGGCTGCATATTGTTTCTTAACGGAATTCGTTATATGGGCATGCATTCGCATGAATTATTCCTTAGTGTTAATAAAGCTATTTAAAATGGGGCTGGTTACTTGTATCGAAATAAATATACCGCTCTGATCATCATTTTGTGTTTCCTGTTATTCCTATTTCTTGTCTTGCTCCTTTTTCGCCACATCACGGTATACTTCGTTTATAGCTCGGGCATCGGCCCGTTATTGTTTATCGGGGTAATGGTTTTGGGTATCGTTATGCTTTTTTTCAAGGGATATAAATAATCGAGTTTCTTCATTTTTTTAGGTTTGTGCAATTTGAACGTTGATTGGAACGTAGGGCACTCGCTTTTCCCGCAGGAGTCTCGTAGTTTTAAAATTTAGATAGAACTCCTTTTGTCTAAAAACTGGAGGCTGCTGCGGCAGCCTTTTTTATGTGGAAAAAAGTTCTCCGCATCGAGAGATATATAAAAATATAAAAATCAATAAAAAATTAACACTCCAACATTAGTAATATATGGTAATATTTGAAATGGAATTATTTTCTTATAAATTATATTCAGGGGTGATTTGTACGTGGAGTTTTTTACTAAGTGGTCATTTAAGAACAAGGCTGCCGTATCATTGGTAACCATATTTATTTTGTTGATAGGAGTTTTCAGTTATTTTAAACTGCCGATGGAATTTTTACCATCTGCTGATAATCCTCAAGTTACGATTATCACAATGGGGCAGGGCACCGATTCGAAAACGATGGAAGCACAAGTTACAGATCCGATTGAAAGAGCAGTCACTGGAGTTAAGGGAAAGAGCTCAATATACTCCACAACGGGAGATGGATTTTCAAAAGTAGATCTATTCTTTGAAGCCGGATCGGATATGAAACAAGCGAAACTTGATGTTCAAGAGGCTTTAGGCAGTGTAGCATTGCCACAAAGCATGACTAAGCCTACTGTTACACAGTTAAATACATCTATGATTCCCATTTCATTTGTTTCCGTTACTTTTAAGGATGGATTAACAGCTGAAAATATAGACTTTACCAAGAAAGAATTAGAGCCTCTGTATAAAGATATTAAAGGGGTTTCGGATATACAGACATTTGGAGTTTCCCAATCCGTTCTTTCAGTCAAAGTGGATAATGAAGAATTGGCTAAAAAGAAAGTCTCCATTCAAGATGTCATGAGCGTCCTTAACGGTCAAAATGCAGCTTTGGCCGTAGGCGAAAAAGTGATTGATGGGAAGGCAAGTAACATCAAGGTTATCGGGGATTTAACAAGTATTGAAAAATTAAAAGCGTTAAAGGTCACTCCAAATGTCACACTTGGAGAGATAGCAAAAGTTGAAGAAGCGAAGGATGGCAACCTTATCAGTCGTTTTAACGGAAAGGAAAGCATTGATTTAAGCATTATCAAGGACAGTCAATCAAATGCTGTCACAATCAGTAAAGAGGTTGAAAAAGTAGCTAAAGAAATTAATGAAAAGTATAGTGACCAGAAATCGACCATTTATTTATCTACAGCTGATATGGTGGAGACTTCCGTTCAGACGATGGTAAAAGAGGTTCTGCTAGGTGCGCTATTCGCCACGATTGTAATCATGGTCTTTTTACGGAATGTACGATCTACATTCATTACAATCGTATCCATACCGCTATCTCTTGGCTTTACGTTATTTTTGCTGTCATTGTCGGGAGTGACGCTGAATATTTTGACGCTGGGCGGTGTCGCTGTAGCGATCGGGCGCTTGGTGGACGATAGTATTGTTGTTATTGAAAATATTTTCCGGAAAATGCAGCAGGAGAAGATTTCAATTGAATTGGTAATGGATGCAACTAAAGAAGTGGGAGTGGCGATAACAGCTTCAACCCTAACGACTGTAGCCGTTTTCTTGCCGGTTGCTTTATTGAATGGAGGGCTTCAAGAGTTTCTTCTTCCTTTCGCTTTGACTGTCACGTATTCTTTGCTGGCTTCTTTAATCGTGGCATTAACGGTCGTTCCGTTAATGAGTGCAGGATTGCTGAAAAGGACGGAGCTGCCAAAGCATCGCCCGGCCAAGCGTTTTACCAAGCTGGTTACTTGGTCACTGAACCATAAATGGGTTGTCTTGATTGTTGCTATGCTGTTGTTCGTCGGTTCCATTGGTACATATTTTGCCATGCCAAAAGGGGCGATTGATAATTCTTCAGCAGACTATGTCTCCGTGACATTAACTTATCCAAATGATCAGCCCTATGAAAAAGTGAAGGAAAAAGCGATTGAACTCGAAGAAACGATACAGGGTATGAGTGAAGTGGATAATATTTTCATGCAATTAGGCAACTCTGCCGAATCAGCACAATATGGCGAAGTCACATCACCTACAGAAGCGATTTTCGGCATCCTGGTAAAGGATAAAGCAAATGTAGATACGATCCTGAAAAAAATGGAAAAGGAACAGGAAAACTATCCTGATGCGAAGCTTACGGCCACCGCCTCTTCATTTATGATGGGGGCATCAAAGACGAACATTACGATAGATGTGATCGGCAGTAATGTTGAAGATTTGGAACTGACGGGCAATAAGGTCAAAGAAAGTATAAAGGATATTAAAGGAATTGAAGAAGTAACAACGAACCAAGACGAAAAGAAAACCATATATTCATTCAAGGTAGATCCGGCTAAAGGCAATACAGAACAAATAGGTCAACAATTAGGTATCATGCTAAATAAAACGCCTATCGGAAATATAATTTTACAGGATAAGCAGACACCTGTCGTCCTTGAACCAATTTTAGATCCTAAAAAACCAGAGGATTTAAAAAGCATTCCAATCATGACAGATGGCGGTCTAACCCCAGTGTCAAAGGTCGCTTCTTTAAAGAGCGAAGAAAGTGCAACAACGCAGTTCCATAAAGATGGGGAAACGTATCTTCAATTGACGGCAACGGTCGATCCGACTAAGCTTTCCGATATTGCTAGCAAAATAAATCTTGAGATATTTGGAGATAAAGAGAACAAAGGCCTTGTTATTCCGAATGATGTAGATATCCTAGTCGGGGGAGCCAGTGCTCAGCAAACAGACGATTTTTCCGATTTGTTCCTTACTATGTTAATATCAATCGGCATTGTCTTTTTAATCATGGTTATAACATTCAAATCGATCAAAGCACCGATCGCCATTCTATTTTCCTTGCCATTCGCTGCCATTGGAGCGGTATTAGGATTGGTTATCAGTCGAATTCCAGTCGATATTACAGCACTGCTGGGTGCTCTCATGTTAATTGGAATTGTTGTGACAAACGCGATTGTGCTTCTGGATCGAGTCAAACAAAACGAAGAAAAAATGATTATCCGTGATGCAATCGTCGAAGCGACAGCTACAAGATTCCGTCCAATCATTATGACGGCTGTAGCAACGATTTGTGCCATGCTGCCACTTTTATATAAAAAAGCGGAAACAGGAAGCTTGGTTTCACAAAGTTTAGCGATCGTTGTCATTGGCGGACTAGCTGTGTCTACACTGCTCACACTTATCGTCATTCCATGTATATACGAATTGCTGTACTATAAAAAATCGAAAAAACAGAGAAAGAAAAAGAGAGAACCCGTTAACGAACAAATCGAGATGTAATAATAAAAAGTTTGTAGAGAAAGCAACGCTTTCTTTACAAACTTTTTTTCTAAAATAGTACTTGTTTTTTCGTTTTTTTAAAATAATGGTTGACTTTCTTTTAACCTGTAACTAGAATGGTTACAGCGGAGGATGATACAATCGGCTGTGCAGTTACTAAATGCAATGTTCTTATATTAATATTTTTTTGGTCTGTATTGTAACTGATTCGATTACAAGTTTAGCCAATGATGAAAAGTGAGGGAATATATGATGACAGTGAAAATTAAAGCGTATTCTGATTTTATATGTCCATTTTGTTTTTTAGGTAAAGGTCCTTTGGACGAAATCGTGAAGGAAAAGGATGTAGAAGTGGAATGGATGCCATTTGAATTGCGTCCGAGTCCATATTCCAAAATTGATCCATGGAATGAACCCGATAAGTTGAATTCATGGGATTCTTACATTCTTCCTGCTGCGAAGAAACTAGGAGTGGATATGCGTTTACCCCGTGTCTCCCCGCATCCATATACACATTTGGCGTTCGAAGGGTGCCATTTTGCAAAGGAGCACGGAAAAGGGAACGAGTTCCACAACAGAGTCTTTACAGCATTTTTTCAAGAGGAACAAAATATTGAAGATATTGAAGTATTGACAAAATTAGCGGGTGAAGTTGAACTTCCCGTAGATGCCTTTAGAGAAGCATTAGTGTCACGAAAGTATCGGGAAGTGCACCAAGAAGCACTAAAACATGCTTATGAAGAAGCAGATATCAGGGCTGTCCCGACGTTTATTATTGGTGATGAAGTTATTCAAGGACTAGCCAGCAAAGAAAGGTTAGCGCAAGTCATTGAGAAGGAAGAAGCAAAAAATAAACGGAATGAATTTGATGGCTTGCAATGTGATGGTAAGGGAAATTGCTAAAAGCCATTTGAGGATTAAATGAAATTAAATAAATCATAATTTGGAGGAATAAAAATGTCAGCAACTACAACAAATTTAAAAGAAGCAATTATCAATCGTCGTTCCATCCGTAAGGTGAAAAAGAACGAAAATATTACAAAAGAAAGAATTAATGAAGTATTAAAAACGGCTTTACATGCACCAACTTCATTTAATATGCAAAGTGGACGAGTGGTGGTAGTGATGGATGACGAGCATGAAAAGTTCTGGGATATTGTAAAAGAAACACTTCGTTCCCGTGTTCCGGAAGAGAGCTTTGCGGCAACAGTAGAACGATTACAAGGATTTCGTGATGGAGTGGGTACCATTCTATTCTTTGAAAATCAAAAAACAATAGAACAAATGCAAGAAAAAGCACCCTCCTATAAAGAACAGTTTCCATATTGGTCCCATCAAGGAAATGCTATGCTTCAGTATGCAATATGGATGACTTTATCAGCGGAAGGTATAGGGGCATCTTTACAACATTATAATCCAATCATTGATGAAGAAGTGATGAAGACTTGGGATCTTCCAGGGGAATGGTCGTTGATAGCTCAAATGCCATTTGGTGAGCCGAATGAACAACCAGGAGATAAAACGTTCCTACCTTTCGAAGATATTGTGAAATTTTATTAATTCAAAGATTTAGGGTTGGGATACTAGATTAACCAAGAGCGCGTTTACTCTTAATGAGTAAAACGTGCTCTTTTTTTGAAGAAACGTTCCAGCAGCATTACAGATACAGGGAAGGTAAAGCGAAAATATTCGTTCCTGATATTCATCCTGCAAATAATAGCGGAGGTAAATAATTGACAATGAGAATCATTTTCATTTATAGTGAAGTGTGTAATGAAAGTAATTCTCAATTAGAAGGTGATATAGATGAAGGTATTCATTGGTTATGTCAGTTTATCCGGTAATACCGAGAAAATGGCTATAAACATAAAGAATAGAATGAAGGCTGTCGGCTGTGAAGTATATATGGAAAGATTGGATACTGTTGAAGTTGATGCATTAAAGGATTTTGATTTGGCCTTTATTGGTTTATATACATGGAATCTTGAAGATTTACCGTATGAAGCACACGAGTTTTATGAAGAAATGGACCAAGTGGACTTTGCTGGAGTGAAAGTCGCATTCTTTGGTGCCGGCGACTTGACCCATTCGAAACCTTGCGCCGCGATGGATATCCTTTCCGATAAAATGAAGCAATGTGGATTTGATGTTTATGATCGAGTATTGAAAATACACCATGAAAGCAGTACGTACGAACAATTAAGGAAAAGTGAAGACTTTGCAGAGCATGCCCTTATATGGGGAAGCAATAGGAAGAAGTGGAGATTCTTCATGTGGGATCGGATGCTAGGCAGCCCAAAATACCAAAAGTCAGCATTTTTGTTAAGGAGGGTCCTTGATGATTACCCAATTAAGTTCAAAGGCAGAAGCAAAAAAAGAGGAACTTATACAAGAACTTCTGAAATTAGGGATTTTTAAAAAATATAATAAGCAACTATACGAGCTTCCGATAGTTGTTTTACAGAAGGAATTCAATCACTTGAGAGGTGAATTAAAAAATGTCTAGGAGAAGGAAATCTTATACTGAACTGCTAAAAGAAAACCGCGAACTTCTGTTGCATGACAAAATGGAAGTGGAACGCATCTATACAAAAATCGACCAAAAAGCTATCAATGAAAAAAAGGGAAGTAAGCAAGTACAATCATGACTCGTTAAAAATGAAAACCGAAGACCATTGTTCGATTTCGGTTCAGTCGATAAAATGAGGTTCAGATGTTTTTTTGAGGGTTTATGAAATTTGAACGTTGATTTCCACTCTAGGCACTCGCTTTCCCCGCAGGAGTCTCGAACACCCGCTCCAATCAACTGGACTGTATTTAAAGAAAAAACTGTAGGAGGGTCTCATCCCGAACCATGATTTTAAAACAAGGCTAGATGATCCTTGATGTTATTTTACTGTAACCCCTATTGGATGAAGAAATTTGCGACACTCCTGCCGAAATAATGGCTAGCCGAGACCCCGGTGACGCTTGCTTTGAGGAGGCTTGGCAGACAGTCGGCGGAAAGGGAGCGGATTTCTGAAATCAACTGGCACGTCTTTTAGAAAACAACTGCATGTAAAACTCTACAGTCTGAACCGAAATCCTTTTGTTGATTTCGGTTTTTTCTTTTGGGTCTGTCATTGAAAGATGTTGATTCCATATTCAACAAACCGTGCAGATTATTTGAAAGAAGGAATTTTCCAGTTGATTGCCGAATAAAAATCCTTACGCAAAAAAACTTAGGGGGAGTTCCACAATGGAAAATGTAATAGATGGAATCAATCATTGGATAGGTTTTATACCTGAAGAGTTCAACCGGATGACAGAAAAAGAATTAAATCATCGACCAATGCCACACAAATGGTCCAAAAAAGAGATTTTAGGACATCTATGCGATTCTGCATTGAACAATATGAATAGGTTTATCAAGATTCAGTACGAAGAACAGCCATATGTTATACAATCATATAATCAAGACCAATGGGTATTAGTTCAGAATTATCAAGAGCGACCAATGGATGAGGTAGTTAACCTTTTTTGTGCTCTAAATAAGCAAATCATACATATAATAACGAATACACCAAATGATAGATTATCTAATCTTTGTGATATAGGAAATAATCAACAAAAATCATTGGAGTGGCTAATAAAAGATTATCTAGAACATATGGAACATCATTTTAACAATCAAATTCTAATTAAAAAATAGTGATCTATATAGGTCACTAATTTTTTAATTTATCCATTTTTCAGAGCCTTTCTTTAAAGGGAAATGGGAGATTATATCTTGTTAGATAAGAAGGGAAGATGTCATCGTTAAAATTCAGTACAGATATTAAAAGGCTTCATGAATCCTGATTGTAATACCTTTAGGCCTTTACAGTTTTTGTTTGAAGGTCTGACACATAATTACATCTTTTTTTCTTCTTAATTTTTCACTTTTCGCAACAGCTTGTCATGAAGTTTGGACAAGGTAAACAATACAAGGATAGAGCCGATTAATGTTAACGACATATCCCATTGTGCGTCCCAGATATCACCTTGTGTTCCTAAAAATTCTTTTGAAGTTTTTCCGCCTTTTGAAATGATGGCAGTTATCCATTCGATGATTTCATATAAGGCTCCAATGGCAAGAGCAAAACTTAAGGTAACAGCAAATAACCACGGTCCTTTTGTTAGTGGGGTTTTACGTATTACTATTTCTCTAATCACAATCGCAAATAAACCTTTTAGGAAATGCCCGAACCGATCATAATGGTTCCGGGTTAGATCGTAATGATCTTTTAGCCAATTAAATAAAGGGACTTTTGAGTACGTATAATGGGCCCCGATGAACATGGTGATTGAAAGAACGGCAATAATGAAATAGGATAATGTAGTGAGGCGGAATTTATTATATGTAGCAAGTACAAAAATCAGAAACACAACGGCAGGAAGTACTTCCATTGTCCATATCAAGTATCCTTCAGGCTTAATGACTGACCAAATAAAAACGGCAGTGACTAGCAATAGTAATATTAAATGAATCAGTATACTTTTGTTTCTTTCCAATTTTTTCACTCCATTAAATTTATCAGATGATAGAATCAAACAGTTTGTGTATGGATAAAATGCTTAATGCTTTCATTTAAATCATTAGCCGCTTTTGTAGGGATCTGATGCTTAGCATGATCAATGAATTTTAATTCCGTACACGGCAATTTTTCATGCAATAAATTAGCGTAATGATGCAATGGTTTATCTTTTTTACCATAGATCAGTAAAATGGGCAGGTTGATTTTCTCTAGCTGGTGGGTACAGTTATAATGCAAACTATAATGGTAATACTGCTCGATGTTTCTAGCATCTCCCTTTAGGGCTTCATTAAACATTTTGTAGAACAACTTTTCGGTATTTGAATTGCTCCATGAAATGGAAAGCGCAAGAATTGGAACTGCGTCTTTATTTGCAAGTGATATTCCTAAAGAAATCTTTTGATTTAAATATTTATCCCTCACTTCTGACATTCCACCTATTACAATGCCTCCTAGAGCCCTATCGGCACAGGTCAGCAAATATTCCAATACGATGGAGCCGCCGGTCGAGTATCCGCATATGATAGCTTTTTTTATTTTTAAATGATCCAACAGATGTTTGATATCTTCTATAATCAGGGGATAGGTTACTGGCAGTCTTGAATACTGACTTCTTCCGTGGCCCCTAATATCAAAAGTGATAACTTTGAACTCTTCGGATAATTTCTCCATTTGGTATTGGAAATTCACACTTGTCAGTACTGGAGGATGAATAAAAACAATAGGAACACCGTTTCCCTTAACAGAATAATACAAGCTAATACCTTCCACATCTAACATTGGCATGAATATTCACCTCAATAATCTTAAATCATTTTCCACTAGCACTGAAAATGAAATTCCCATTCGAAGAGTGCTAATATCTCTCCTGAAAGAATTTTCCCTTTAAAACGTATTTTTATAACTATTTGTTTCGGTTACAATCATCTTGAATTTTTTGGTTTTTTTTGAACAAGATATAAGAGTTCAAGAAATGAACAAAAATATATAAAATAAGGTGATTAAGATGAAGGCTAATATGAATAAAATTTTACCAGTTGTCGCTTCGGTCGGAGTAGGTATTGCTACTTATCAGATGTTGAGTGGAAATGGCGGGAAAATGAAAAATATGGTGCCGCTTGCCACTAACTTGATGGGCATGGGAACTGGGATGCAAGGGCAGAATCAACAACAGCCATAAAGTCACTAAAACAAAATAATCCCCTTTTGGGGATTATATTGTTTTAGACAAGAAAAGGGACCTCCATCATATAAGCTTAATGCACACTATGGATACTATTTACCATTTTTTATAATTTAAGTAATAAAACACCAATAAAATAACTCCATACGTTATAATAAATGGGCTCCAAGGAAAGTTTCAGAAACCTGCCGGAGTGATTAAATGAATGGAGGTTATATGTGTTGAAGAAAAAATTATTGGTCATTATTCCAACAGTAGCCCTGATGTTGGCCCCACTAGGAGCGGGAACTTCAATTACCCACGCAGCAACAAAGGAGAAAATCGAAACGAAGGCGGAAACGCGCCCGACCCTCAGGAAAGGCTCACGTTCGAGTTATGTAAGAGACTTACAGCAAAGCCTTAAAGATGTTAAATATAATGTAGGCGTTGATGGGATTTTCGGTACCCAAACACAAAATGTGGTAAGGGAGTTTCAAGTGGATCATAACTTGAGTTCAGATGGTATCGTCGGTCCGCTGACATGGGCTGCTTTAGATGAAAATAAGGTGGAAAGAAAACAGTTTACGGAGAAAGACGCGATTGCGTTAGGGAAGAAGAAGCTGGGTAACAAGATCATATTCAGCGGTGATGGCAGATTGCTGAAAGATGGCAAAGGAAAATCATATTACAATTTTAAAGCTGCTAATAAAGATTGGATCGATCAAGGCGGCACAGGAACGATTGGGTGGTTCAACATTTATAAAGATGGCCGTGTAGTGGAACAATAAAGGGATATACATGCAAAGAATGTTCTCACTTTATGTGGGATTTTTTTTATGTAAAGCATGGTTATAATAAGAAGACTAAATACATCTATTTTTGGCTATAAATAACAAGTAAATATAGATATAATAGTAAATGGACAGCAATTGGTATAGTGGGCAGCGGTCACTCCTTTTTAGAAAGGGGGTGTCGCTGGTGATTTCTATTATGGACGGACTGATGCTAATGATTTCATTCGCCTCTTTAATCGTCGCAATAATCGCGGTTACATTAAAAAAGTAACCCCCTCCATACCATCCGGCCAGATGTATGTAGAAAAAGGGTTACTTTCATGATTGAGTAGCTACTGACTTACCACAGAAAGCCGCTGCTCTTTATGCAGTTTGCTGTTCATTAAGACGCTGGTTTAACCAGTGTCTTTTTTTTTATATATGTTAGTTATCATTATTATATCCTCATTTTACCTATACATTCAACTAAAAAACATGGAAATAGTATCGAATGGTTTCTTTACGTACATTCAAGAGTTTCCTGGGGAGCTCTTGGATTAACGAAGCTTTTGGTAAATAATTAGATTTTCGTTAATTTCCCGCCGGCTTCCAGTTTGAATAATTTCATTCCTTTATAAGATAAAATCGAAGGAATCATACAAAGCAAGGCCATCGGTAAACAATAAAGAAGATAGAAGTGCCCTCCGTTTTCCAGCGAGGGAATAAAGGCTAAAGCAACTAAAAGTAAAGTGAAAAAAATGATCGCGAAAATCCCGAAAGATTGATGATAGAATGCATGAATTTCCCTTCTTCGTTCCTCTTGGTTGGGTAAGGTCTTTACTTCTTTGTGCGTTCGAAGGAATAGGTACAAGGAGAACATTAGAAATAAAGCGGAACATGGTAAAGCGATCGCAAATAATGAAACGTCAAGAATGGAAAGATAAAAGCTGGATAAAAAGAAAACTTCTGACACCCCTAATGCAAAACAATAATTGAAGATACTTATTCTATCAGGTTGTTTAAGCATGAAATCCCTCCTTCTATATCATATTATGCAACTGCTTTCATGTTCACCACTTTGTCACATTTAAAAAGAAAAAAAGTGCACCTAGAATCAAGCAAAGTGGGTTAGTGGCATCGGTCGCTAACTAGTCAGAATTATCAGGCATGCAGATGTTGAATAGAGTCTTCGCATATTACAAATAGTAATAAAATATCGCGAAGGGGGGAGTGCTCAATGACTGTAAAAACGGCAATAATAGGATTTCTGCTCGTTCTTCTATTATATTTCCTTTATGTAGTGGTGATGGCAGTGGTTCTTTTCCCCAAAGCAGAAAAAAAAGAAAATAGGCCGATTAAACATGTGAGTGCATATATGGGTGAGAAGGAATCCACCGTGGATCGTGTCCTGCTTCTCGAAGACGGTTATGAGTCGGGACTCGCTCGGATGCGAATGATCCAGGAAGCCCAGCATTCAATCAATATTGCCTACTATGCTTTTGGAAAAGGCAAATCAACCGAACTTATTATTGGAGCTTTGATCGAAGCGGCTGACAGAGGTGTCAAAGTCCGAATTCTTTTGGATGGAATATCTCATGGACTCAGAGGCCAATTAAGCAGTGCCCGTTATGCATTGGCCTCGCATGAAAACATTGAATTAAGATATTACGAAACCGTTAAGCCATTTAAGCCGTGGACCTGGCATAATCGCCTTCATGACAAAATCATCATTGTAGATGGAAAGTTGGGCATCATCGGAGGGAGAAATATCGCCGATAAGTATTTAGCCAGCAAGCCGCCTAGGGATTATGTCTATGACAGGGATGTACTCATTTTCAATGCTAAAGAGGAAAAAGATAGTGTAATCGTTGAAATGAAGGACTATTTGAATGAATTATGGAACCATCCGTATACGAGCGATGTCTTTTCAGACCTTTCGAAAAGGCAAACGGAAAAAGGGAAACGTGAAAGAGATGCATTGGTGAATCAATACAGCGCAGCTTTACAAACTGATGCCGATTTCGTTAATCCAGCCGTCGATTGGAGCAAGGCTACAACACCTACTAAAAAAGTGTCCTTCATTCATAATCCAATCGAACGTTTCAATAAATACCCTTTTGTGTGGAGATCTCTATTGGATATTGCGGCGAATGCCAATCAATCGGTACTTATCCAAAGTCCCTATATTGTTCCTGCGGATGCCTTAAAGGAATATGTACCGAAGAAGATGGATTCAAAGGCTGATTGGACGATACTTACCAACTCGACGGCATCAACCCCGAATGTGATCGCTTTTTCCGGATACTTAGCGCTTAGGGATCGTATCGTTGAGACGGGGGCAAGGCTTTATGAATATTCAAAGCCTTATTCTTTGCATGGTAAATCAGTTGTCTATGACCAACGATTAAGTGCAGTGGGTTCCTACAATTTGGATTCTCGATCTGCCTTTTTAAATACAGAATCGATGGTGGTCATCGATAGTGAAGCATTTGCAGCGCAGTTGACAGGAGCCATCGAGTCGAAAATCTCGAATAGTACACTCGTTGCTGACAATAAAAAATATATAGAAGCACCTGAAGATCAGAAAAAGGAAGAGTCTTTTTTTAAAGCCACCTTTTTAAATGCCCTCTCGAAAATTACGGTATATTTGAATAGGTTCATTTAAATGATGACAAAAAGACAGCAATCTGAGTGATTGTTGTCTTTTTAACCTTTCGCGGAGTTTATCTTATGAATACATATGTAATTTGCTATACTTGAGCAAGCTAATCACAACTATCGTAAGGAGAACAGAAACATGCAAACATTACAGCACCTATCGCAACATATTGCCTACCTGACGCCAGTTCAGGAAACGGATCGCCCGGTACTTGCCGCCGTTACGGGAAACAAGAAAACGCTCATCATCGATGCCGGTAACTCTGTCCGGCATGCACAGCTCTTTAAGGACGAATTGCTTCGGAATGATAGATGCGGGAATTTCCTCGTTCTTACCCATTCACACTGGGACCATGTATTCGGGCTGGAGAATATCAAGATTCCGGTGATTTGTCAGGAAAAAACATACACAAACATTAAAGATATGCAGCAGCTTTCCTGGGAAGATCAAGCCCTTGATCAACGGGTCGAAGAAGGGACGGAGATTCCCTTTTGCGCCGATGCAATCAAATTGGAACATGGGACGAATAGAGAGATTACCTTCCCCCTGCCTGATATCATCTTTGAAAAAACGATGACGATCGATCTCGGCAATATAACCTGTATCATTGAACATGTTGGCGGCGACCATGCCAAAGATTCCTGCATCATTTATGTACAAGAAGAAAAAACACTATTTCTGGGAGACTGCCTTTATGCCAATCTTTATGCTGAAAAATGGAATTATACGGCTGAACAGGCTTCACTGCTCATTAAGAAAATTGAAGCCTATGATGCCGAAATATATATCCTCTCCCATCATGCTCGGCCTTGCACGAGACAGGAGATGGAGGCGGAGCTTAAGTTAATGAAAGAATGTGCCAGAACCGTGGTCGAACATCGGGGGAACCGAGATTTAATGGAGAAGGAACTGGCTAAAGAATTAAAGCGGGGTTTAACCGAGGACGAGCTCGAAACGATTGGCTTTTTCGTGAATGGGTATGTTGAGTGATTTAAGCACTGAAGAACCCAAAAAGTTAAACACTTTATTATAAAGGTTGGGTGGGGTATGGGTTCGGTATTATTGGGCTCATACTCTTTTATTTGCCCTTTTTCCGCAACAGCCCTACAAAAAATCGATAATAATCGTTAATAGTACTGAAACAATAAGAATGGATAGGAAACCTGAGATAATGTTCCCTGCCTTTGCTCCTCTATTATCGGGATGAATATGACCAATGATAAAGGAGGGGATGAAAAATATAGTCGAATAGAACATTGTATAATGAATACCTGAACCTCCATTTAACAAGAAGCTAAGTCCGATAGTATTTAAAATATGATCTCCAATGAAAGGCTTATCACCAAATTGAAAGGTAAACACTATTCCGATTAAACATAGCGCAAAAGAAAGTGAACCTAAACCGATATTCTTTGTTTTCCTAACTTCAATAGTTGGCATGCCATTTTCTCCTTGTATAAAAACACCAAATTATGGTTTTTTTATTGTATTACTTAAATCGCTACACCTGTATCAGAACCAAAATATAAAAACTGCACCTCCAATTGTTAGATGTTGTCTAACGATTAGGGTGCAGTTCAAATTAATTATGAGCTTTTTCCAGAGCTAGCTTTATCCCGAAACCAATCAAGACCGCACCGGTTATACCCTCGAAAATCGCTTGGGTTCTAGGCTTTTTCATAAAAGCACTGATCTGGTTCAACAGATAGATATAAAATACAAACCACAACGCAGTTAACACGGTATATGTTATGCCCATGATCAGGAAGGGTAAAAACGTATCATTTCCCGGATTCACGAACTGAGGCAGAAACGTTAAAAAGAAGACGGCCACTTTAGGGTTCAGCAGATTGGTAAGGAACCCTTGTTTAAAGCAAGACTGGTTTTCGTACTTACTTTTGACCGACGTTTCCGCCGCTGCGGCCACTTGCTTATTCCTTAACCCCCATAGGGTTTTGAAGCCTATATATACCAAGTAAACGGCACCAACATATTTGAAGATGGAAAATAGTAAAGCGGATTTCACAATGATTGCTGAAAGTCCGAACACGGCAGCTGATGTATGAATAAGCAGGGCACAGCATGTGCCGAACATCGTTTTAAAACCACCCGACGTTCCCACGGTAACGGTGTTCCTTGTGGCTATTGCTGTATCTGGACCAGGTAAGATGATGAGAAGGATACACATGATGATGAAGAAATAAAAGTTTTCCATATTCGGACCTCCACTCTTAGTGATGAATTCTGAAAATTATAACATAGATGTAGTTGGTTTAGGGAAAAAATTTGATGGTCATGATTATTTCAGGACAATGCAGGAGAGGGGAAATCGGCTAGACTAATAAACACGGTGTTTAATGAAACAAAAAACGAGCCAGATCATTTATTGATCTGGCTCGTTTTTTTGAAAAAATTTTGTTAGGGTAACTTTTTCAACACAGCACGTACCGGACTTCCATCTGCTTCAACTAATGGAAGAGGGAGGGCTGCCAACTGATAATTACCCGGTCCTATACCGTCTAGTACAAGACCTTCCAAAATGTGAATTCCATGTCCGGCAAGTTCATGATGTGCAGACAGTTCTTTACTATCCAATGGATCTACTGATGGTAAATCAAGACCAATAAGACGAACGCCGTGTTCTGAAAGATATGCCGCTAATTCTGGTTGGATATGAGGAATCGTTTGTGGAAACACACTCCGATCATTCCATGCATCCGTCCGAATTAACAGACGGGTAACGCCTTGCAGGTCTATACTGGATAATTCATTGACACCGATGCTTGTCTTGTTAGGTAAATGGATAACTCGGGCACTTCCCATATATAAATCGAGATCCAAATCTATCACTCTTTTTCCATCGTCATCAAAATGAAAAGGAGCATCAATATGGGTACCGGTGTGGATACTCATATTGATTTGACCTACATTGACAGATCCACTTTCTTCTTTACTCCAATTGACTTTGTATGAGAAAGGTGTATCTCCAGGCCAAACTGCAACGTTTTCATCCAGACGTTGTGAAATATCAATCCATGTCCCCATGCACCTTACCTCCATCTCTTCTGGCTGTTTCTTGAATATCTTATAGCTTCGTTCTTAGGCTCCATAATTCTGGGAAAAAGTGTTGATCCAGTGCTCTTTTTAAATACGTTACACCTGATGATCCGCCAGTACCTTGTTTATTACCAATAATTCTTTCCACCGTGGTCATATGATTAAAACGCCATAATTGCTGTTGATGGCCAATGTCCACTAACTTCTCGCCCAGCTCATATAAGTCCCAATATTGCTCAACATCGCGGTAAACTGTCAGCCATGCCTCTTCTACACTGGCATTTGGTTCATATCTTTGTGACCAATCCCTGCTGAGGGCTTCTTGATCAATAGGTAATCCGCGCGCCACAAGAGCATTGATTGCCGCGTCATAAATACTTGGCTCATGAAGGGCCAGCTGCATTTGCTCGTATAAATCCGTTTGGTGCTGATAGACTGATAGCGTATGGACATTTTTGTTTCCTAATGCAAATTCAATCAAACGATTCTGATAAGATTGGAATCCGGAAGATTGCCCCAGTTTATCCCTGAACTCCATGTATTCAGCCGGCGTCAAAGTTGAAAGGACATTCCATGACTGGATCAATTGCTGCTGGATCCTCGAAACGCGCGACAGCATTTTAAACGAAGGTTCCAACTTGTTTTGGCGGATGGACTCAGTTGCTGCTGTCAACTCATGTAAAATGAGCTTCATCCATAGCTCACTCGCTTGATGGATAATGATGAATAGCATTTCATCATGATGATCGGAACATCTATGTTGACTAGTTAAAATCTTATCAAGGTGGAGATAATCTCCGTAAGACATCGATTTTTGAAAATCGGTTTGAATTTCTTTCTCTAGACCAGTTATCGTTTGTTCATTTTTATCCATATTCTTCATTCCAAAATCCCCTCACTTTTCCATATGCAAAACTATTTATTCCGTCATTCTATTCTATCTTCTTTTCCAGAGATTCTTCCATTACATTATGGTTAATATTTCTTCTTTTTGAAACAAAATATGCAATAGCTAAAAATAGTAACCAAGGTATCCCGAATTGAAGCATGATCTTGAAATCTGTAAACCATGTTGTAATCATTAAGCTAAATAGAAGAACGGCTCCCAGTATCGTTAAATAGGGAAAACCGATCATCCTTACCGGTAATTTGCGACCGCCGCTTTTCTCCCATTTAACCCTGAAAAACAAATGGGAAATGAAGATCATGAGCCATGTGAACATAGCACCGAACATGGAAATCCCCATCATGAATGCATAGGATGAACCAGGAAGTAACGCATGAACGCCTGCAGCAATGAAAATCCCAGTTGTAGAGACAGCAAGTGCTTTTCCCGGAACGCCCCTTTTGTTTAACTTTCCTAAAAAGCTAGGTGCATGTTTTCCGCGAGCTAATGAAAACATCATGCGTGTTGAGGCATAGAGCTGGGCATTCATGGCAGATAAGGCAGCCGTTAAAATAATAAAGTTCATGATCCCGGATGCACCAGGAATGTTCAGGATTTCCATCACTTTTACGAATGGACTTTCCTCGATCCCAGCCGTTTTCCACGGAACGATCATCAACATGATGCCGATTGTCAACACATAGAAGGTGGATAAACGGAACACGGTCGCTTTTAAGGCTTTTGGAACAGCTGCATCCGGATCTTTTGCTTCTCCTGATGTAACCGCTATCATTTCGGTTCCAAGAAAGCTGAATAAAGAAATAAATACGGCTACCCACATTCCCCACCAACCAAATGGGAAAAAACCGCCTTCGTTTACAAAGTTCTCAGGTCCTATATGTGGCTGATCGGATGAACCAAATAGTACATAGGATCCAAGAAGAATAAAACCAACAATGGCACTTATTTTAATAAAGGAGAACCAATACTCAAATGTAGCGAATGTATTCACGCTAGTAGCATTTACATAAACCAGGGCACCTGCAAACAGAAAAATCCATACGATTCCCGGCACGGTCGGAAACCAATACTTCATATACACGCTGACTGCACTTACTTCAACCCCAACAGCCAAAACATTGGCAATCCAATAAGAATAGCGGACAAGATAGCCTGCCATTGGAGTCATGTACTTTTCAGCAATTGCCCCAAAAGATCCGGAAGTAGGATGGGCAACCGTCATTTCGGCTAAACAGCCCATCAACAGTAAAACAATGAATGCCCCGAGTGCATAGCTGAGCAATACACTTGGCCCTGCCGCTTGAATGGCAAGCCCGCTGCCAAGGAATAACCCTGTCCCGATGGCACAGCCCATCGCGATCATGGAAAGCTGATTTGTTTCCAGCTCACGTTTTAACCCTTTTTCTGGCTCATCTTTAAAGTTCAATTGAGTATTTTTGTTCTCCATAGTTCATCCCCTTTTTATCCAAAAAGATTTTACCCTGGCTTAATTAACTAACCATTTGAGGGATGATCCCCATCTGGCGGAATTCCATGTTATGCGACCACTTCACGCTCATTCTTGAATTTTTCATATTGTTTTTCTGACATGATTTTCTTGAGTATTTGTACAACTTCCCAAACTTCTGCGTAGGAAGTATATAGTGCAACCGGCGCAAGACGAATGATGTTTGGTGCTCGGAAATCTGGAATGACACCGTTCTCTTTCAAGGCCTTGCATATCCGTGCAGCTTCTTTATGCTCGAGGCTTACATGACCTCCGCGGCGCATGTCTTCTCTAGGAGTTCCAATGTAAAATCCCATGTCTGCCAATTCGGATTCGACTAAATCCATTAAATATTGATTGATTTTCAGGGATTTTTCGCGAATATTCTCGATTCCCGCTTCAATAAAAATGTCCAAAGACCCAATCAAAGGTGCGCAACTTAACACATGCGGTGTGCCAATTTGATACGCGCCTGCTGATTCAGCTGGTGTTAACGTATGTTCCATATCGAATTGTTTATCTTTTTTGGAGCCGAACCATCCAGCCAATCCAGGCATCGTTCCAAAATGTTTTCGATTTACATATAAACCGCCAACACCGCCAGGACCGCCATTTAAATGTTTATAATTGCACCAATACGCAAAATCCACATCCCATTCGCTGAATGAATGCGGAATCGCACCGATAGAATGACATCCGTCAAATCCGATTACTATTCCTCTTTTATGAGCTTCAGCAGTTAATCGTTTCATATCCAATATTTGACCGCTGCGATACAGGACTGTTGGCAAGATGATCAAAGCGATGTCATCGGTCATTGCTTCGATGATGTCATCCTCTTCAAGAAATCTGCCATCCGAACTTTTGACGCGGATGAGATCTGTTTCCGGATCGTATCCATGTGTACGCAGCTGACTTTGAAGAGCATAAATATCAGTCGGAAAGGTTAATTCATCTGCTAAAATTTTTGTGCGCGTACCTTCAGGCTTATAAAAAGTGGCAACAAGCTGATGCAGATTTACAGTTGTGGAGCCGGTTACGATAACTTCCTCGGGAGAAGCTCCGACCAATGGGGCCAACTTCGCGCCCAATTTCTCAGCCATGAAAAACCATGGGTGATTCCCTTGCGTCCATCCATCAATCCCATGTTCCTTCCAATCTTCCAATGATTCCAAAAGAGTGCGTTCAGCCCTCTTCGAAAGAAGCCCCAATGAATTTCCATCCATATAGATGGAATCCGGCTTTAAATAAAACTCTTCTCGAAATCCTTTAAGAGTATCTTCCTCATCCATTTGTTTAGCGTGATCCAATGTGTATTCAGAAACCATAATCATCCTCCTATATTAGTATTCTAAATAATTCTAGGAGAATCGTACCAGAGAATATGACATCATGTCAATAATTTAATTCAGAAAATTATAAACATTGAATCGAACTTTCCAACAAATGTTTTTTATTTTATGGAAATCCTTTATGCTAGAAGATAAGGGGAGGAATAAGCATGGAGAATGGCAAAGTAGGGGATAAACGGCATTTACGCTCGGTCATGACACGGCAAAAGTTATTAGAAGCTGCAAAGGCAACATTTCTTGAAGAAGGTTATCAAGCTGCGCTTATTTCCCAAATGATCAAAAGGGCAAACATCGGATACGGAACGGCCTATGTTCATTTTAAAGGGAAAGAGGATCTGTTAATTGTATTAATGGAAAATGTAATGGAGCAATTTTATGAAATTGCCGAGACATCTTTCTTTCCAAAATCAAAAGACGAAGCAAAACATATCATAAACAGACAAGCTAATGCTTTTTTGAAAATGGCAGAAGCCGAACGCAATATGATGCAAGTTTTCGAACAGGCCATTGGGATCTCAACCATTATTTCAGATAAATGGAAAGCGATCCGCATGAAATTCATTCAGCGAATTTCAAAGGACGTCGCCTATGCACAGCAAAATGGGCTGGCAAGAGCTGAACTAAACCATGAGTTAGTGGCAAGAGGCTGGTTTTTCACAAATGAAATGTATCTATGGGAAATTGTCCGAAACGAACATCAAAGTTCTGTCGAAGAAATTGCCCAAACCATCACCTCAGTTTACGTCGAAGGCTTGTATTTGTAATGATAATAGCAGTTCACCAATCTTCCGGTTATATCGGAAGATTTTTTTTATATTAAGCATTTATAACAAAAACACTAAACTCACGAGTAAACCGGCAGAATTCACGAGTAAACCGTCCAAACTCACGAGTAAAGGCGCAGAATTCACGAGTAAAGGCGCAGAATTGACGAGTAAACCGTCCAAACTCACGAGTAAAGGCGCAGAATTCACGAGTAAACCGCCCAAATTCACGAGTAAAGGCGCAGAATTCACGAGTAAACGCCATATTCACGAGTAAAGGAGCAGAATTCACGAGTAAACCACCCAAACTCACGAGTAAAGGCGCAGAATTCACGAGTAAACCGCCAAATTCACGAGTAAACCATCCAAACTCACGAGTAAAGGCGCAGAATTCACGAGTAAACGCCAAACTCACGAGTAAAGCACTCAAACTCACGAGTAAAGGCGCAGAATTCACGAGTAAACCACCCAAACTCACGAGTAAACCACCCAAATTCACGAGTAAATCGTCCAAACTCACGAGTAAAGGCGCAGAATTCACGAGTAAACGCCAAATTCACGAGTAAGGCGCAGAATTCACGAGTAAACGCCAAATTCACGAGTAAACCGCCCAAACTCACGAGTAAAGGCGCAGAATTCACGAGTAAACCGCCCAAACTCACGAGTAAAGGCGCAGAATTCACGAGTAACCTCCAAATTCACGAGTAAAGGCGCAGAATTCACGAGTAAACGGCCCAAATTCACGGGTAAAGATGCAGAATTTACGAGTAAACCATCCAAACTCACGAGTAAAGCACTCAAACACACGATCAAAACGCCTTTATTAGCGTGGGACTTATAGCGTCTACGCCTTAAGTCTTACTAGAAAATATAGCTAAGGCTCATTATACGAAGTTGTAAAAGTAGATAAGATATAAACAAGGAAAGGAGGACGAAAACAATGAAGAAATTTGGTTTATTTATTGTAGGACTGATCGCATTATTTTTTTTACTGGCGAATGTTGGTCCATTGATCAGCCTGGCGATTTGCTTGGCGATCCTATACTTTGGATTCAAGCAGTTCATGAAGTCCGAATCGACAGGAGCCAAGATTGCATGGGGGTCAGTCTCTATTATCGTGCTGATCATTTCTATTTCCCATATCCCGGCAATATTGGGATTGGTGGCAGCTTATGTTCTTTACCTAGTCTATAAAAAATGGAATGAAAATGATGAAAGTGCATCATCGAAAGAAAATGACCCATTCTCAAATTTTGAAAGAGAGTGGAAAGAGTTGAATAAGAACTAATAGAAGGGATGTAATTAGAATGGGTAATTTATTTTCAAGAATGAAACAAACGATTTCGGCTGATTTTCACGACTTGTTGGATAAAAAGGAGCAAAAAAATCCAATTGGAATGTTAAATCAATATCTGCGTCAATGTGAGCAGGAGGCGGAAAAGGTCGGTAAGCTGCTTGAACGTCAATATCTTTTGAAAGAAGAGTTTACGCGTGAATATAATCAAGCGCAAAATCTGGCTGAAAAGCGTAAGCATCAGACTGAGATTGCCAAGCAGTCGGGAGAAATTGATTTAATGGAGTTTGCTGTAAAGGAAAGCCTGCACTATGAAGAGCGAGCGCTAAGTTTGAAGGAGGCGCATAAAAGTGCAGAGGTTCAGTTGGCTGAACTGGAGCGGAAATATGAAGAAATGAAGCATAAGCTGAAGGATATGCATCTAAAGCGTCTGGAGCTGATGGGCAGGGAAAATATTGCCCGGGCAAACAACCGGATCAATCGGGTTTTGGATGGGGGCAGATCCGAAGCCAAACCGGTAGCGATGTTTGAAGAAATGGAGCAATATATAGATCGCATCGAGCACCAGGTCCATACTGATTATAATCGGCATACGATTGATTCCAGGATTGTCCAGCTTGAAAAGGAATTGGAACAGAAAGAGGCGTAAAGGTTTTTTAAGGCATCGCTGTTATCCCCTGACCTTTTGGAATGGAGGGCGGGGGAAAACGGGCTGTCAGAACATGATAATTTCATGGTATTCTTAAAAGGCACGGGTTCCTGTGCCTTTTAAGAATATCGTGATCATATAAAGGGGAGGCGAACCGATGTTGAACAAGATGAAGACGGACTATATGGGATGGATACTTCTCATCGGAGTCGTCCTGATTTTTTTGGAGATTGCATTTACGGGTGGAGGTCTCCTTTTTTCCCTTGCTTTTTCAATAGGATGCATCTATTTAGGCAGGAAATTCACAAAACGGAAAATCGGGAAAACCCTATTTTTTATAGGGTTGATTTCGCTTATCATCAATGTCTTGAATATGTTCGTCTTTAAATTTTTCCTAATGGCGATCCTCATTTATCTTTTGTTTTTATATTATCAGTCCAAAAAGAATCCTGATTGGGTCAGTCCCATTTTAACCAATGATGATTCGGAAGAAGAAAAGATCAATAAGGAACAATTGCTGAAAATCGATTACCTTTTTAAAAATAAGTTTTTCGGTCATCAACAGACGGCCGAGCATGTATATGAATGGAATTCCGTGAATGTTCAGGGCGGGATCGGTGATACGGTTATCGATTTAAGCAAAACGATTTTACCGAAAGACGACGCTGTCATTTCCATCAGGAATATCATTGGCAATATCACTGTTCTCGTACCATATGGCATCGAAATCAGGGTCCATCATTCTGTCATTGCAGGCAGAGCGAGGATTTTTGAAAATAAGCCTGAATCCAGGGTCTTTAATCAAATTTATTCCTACCAAACGGAAGGGTTCAATGAAACGGATCAAAAGGTCCATATCATCACTTCAATCTTAGTTGGGGATTTAGAGGTGAAGCGGATATGAGTATACTGACACGGCAGATATTGACTGCCCTTGGTGTTGCTTTCGTTCTTTCCCTTGCCTTGCCGGCGGCGGTTTTCTTCATCTTTCCTTTATCCGACTGGAGCTTATTGTGGGAGAAAGTGGTCATGGGTTTACCCTTCGTCATATTCCTGCCAAGCCTGGTCATGACGGTAGGGCTGATTTATGGAGTCGTTTCAGGAATGTTTTGGAAGAGGCAGCTGGAAAGGGTGGATGAAGGGCTGTACTTACTTGAACAGGGCCGCTTACCTTCGCAACAGGAGACGTATCCGGTCCAAGAGATGGCTAAAATGGTGGAACGGATGCATCTAATCCATAAGCAAATCAATGAGCAGGCAAAATTATCACAAAAAATGGCGAATGAAAAGGCCATAGATCAGGAGAAACAGATCCAGGAAATCGTTTCCCAGGAACGAAACCGTTTGGCGCGGGAGTTGCATGATTCGGTGAGCCAGCAATTGTTTGCCGCTTCGATGTTCATGTCGGCCATCACCGAGTCACAATCCGATATGGAAAAAACGGAAATGAAACAATTCAAGGTAGTGGAAGAAATGATCCATCAATCCCAGCTTGAGATGAGGGCGTTATTGCTTCACTTGAGGCCTGTTGCATTAAAGGGAAAATCTTTACATGAAGGAATGAAGGAGCTTCTTTTGGAATTGGCCCAAAAAGTGACGATGGATATAAATTGGAAGATGGAGCCTGTCACTCTGGATAAGGGAATTGAGGATCATCTGTTTCGGATTTTACAAGAATCGATTTCCAATACACTGAGACATGCAAAAGCGAACTCGCTTGAAGTGCTATTGATCGTTCGTGATGGGATGATCATTTTACGGATAACGGATGACGGCATCGGTTTTAACGTCAAGGAGTCGAAAACGGGATCATATGGTCTGCAAAACATGCATGAGCGGGCTGTTGAATTAGGCGGAACGATGCAACTTGTAAGCGTTCCGAATAAAGGAACCAAACTTGAGGTGAAAATCCCATTATTAAATGCTGGAGGTGATCATGATGATTAAAGTATTATTTGTCGATGACCATGAAATGGTAAGGATAGGGGTATCGGCTTATTTATCTGCACAGCCGGATATCGAAGTGATCGGGGAAGCGGACAATGGCTTGAAAGCTGTCGAACTGGCATTGGAATTGCGTCCGGATATCATTTTGATGGATTTGGTGATGCCGGAAATGGACGGCATAGAAGCGACGAAACGAATTATCGAAAAATGGCCTGAAGCAAAGATCATCATTGTGACAAGCTTCCTGGATGATGAAAAAGTGTACCCTGCATTGGAAGCCGGAGCGACGAGCTATATGTTGAAAACATCAAAGGCCAGCGAGATTGCGAGAGCCGTCCGTTCCACTTTCCAGGGACAAAGCGTACTTGAACCTGAAGTGACGGGAAAAATGATGGAGAAGTTGCGTCGTCCAAAGATTACCCAGCTTCATGATCAATTGACAAACCGTGAAATGGAAATTTTGCTTCTGATGACACAAGGGAAAACGAATCAGGAAATAGCGGATGAACTATACATAGCCCTGAAAACAGCCAAAGTGCATGTCAGCAATATATTAAGTAAGCTTGCCGTACAGGACCGCACGCAAGCAGTGATTTACGCATTTAAACATTCGCTCGTTCAAGAAGAAGAGTAAAGAGCGTCTATTTACCAATAGAGGAAAGTTTGTTATATTTAGGTAAATATCCCATCCTGTAAAGTTATTTTCAAGGTTGCTGATTGCAGCCTTTTTTTATGGACGGGAAAAAGGCTGGTGAAATGATGTTAAGAGTGATCTTAGAATTATTTCGGATAATCACCATTATTTTCGTTATGGAATGATAATGGGGTTCATCATTAATTCAATCTATGCGATTTTTGGTATAACCGTAGAGAATACCACGGGTGGATGGATTGTTGCTATGGCAATTTTCCCATTACTTTATGTACTCTATAAAAACCGGCTTCAATTTTCGGGGTTCTATAAAAATGGCGGACAAGTAAAACTCTCAAACAGGACAACTACTATACTGCTTTGCTTCTCTGTGATAATGTTAACGGTTGCCCCATTATTTCGCTAACGGAATGCAAAAAGAGCATGTTTTGATTAAAACATGCTCTTTTTTATACGGTTTTTTTGATTATACAGCTTCCTCTGCGGTATCGAGCCTCTTGCCGTAGATCCGATAAAGAACCAAAGCGAATACCATTCCTATAAAGGAGATGGAGGAGATGAACAGGTAAAGGGTCTTACCGCCGTATGCCCCATATATGGCTCCGCCTATATAAGAAGCAATGATTCCCGAAACCCCGAAGAATAGCAGCGCCAGTACGGTCTGGCCTGTGGCACGCCATTCCACTGGAACGATCCGGTACAGATATTGGATGGCCGCCGAGTAGAAAATCGGGAAAGTCAATATCTGCATGACTTGCAAATAAGCTAATAGCTGTGGATCGGTAATCCACGCAGAGACGAAATAACGGATAAAGAAAAACGCTGCTGCAAACGAAATGATGATGATTTCCTTACCCTTGCGAAGCCACCAAAAGCTTAGGGCGAACACAACGATTTCACTTCCCGCCGCTAAGAACCAGGTCAAGCCTACAAGCTTGGCACTTCCTCCAAGTTCCCGGATATACACTCCGAGGAAAGTATCGTTCATCCTTGCTGGAACAGCACATATGAAGACCAATAACAGAAAGAGAAGCGTCTCTTTATTGCTGAAAAAATGCTTAAGGCTGCTTAAGGTGACGGGTTTCCCCGAAACGGGTGCATCAGGCATCATCCAGCTGATAATGAAACTGATCAATCCTATGCCCGCAAAAAGGAAGGCTAGGCTGTTCGCTCCGAAATATGACATAACATAGCCGGTGATCAGCGATATGACCGCATAACCCAATGCACCATATGTCCGGATGGAACCGTAACTGATCCCGGATTTCTCTGCCGTCGTAAAGTTAAGGCTTTCCGTCAGGGGATCGATCGGCATCAGAAAGAAATATAGAAGCATGGCAAACAGGATGAGCTGAAGATAACTGCTTGAATCATAGAGGAAATAACCGATTACGCTCGAGAAAAAGATGAGTAACAACAGAACTTTTCGTATCGTCCTCGTTTTGTCGCTGATCATTCCCCATAAAGGCTGGGTGATGAGGGTGACAAAACCTCCTGTACCGATGATGAACCCGATTTGGGCTGGACGCAAACCTTGATCAGCCAGATAGACTGGGAGAAACGGAATGAAAATGGCAAGCAGTCCAAAATATAAAAAGTTAAAACCCTTTAATAATCGTATTGCTTTCATAAAAAATATGATACCTCACGTGTTCTATAGATTGATTTCAACCTTGTTATTGTATCATTTATGACAGAATTTGAAAAAATAGTTTTAATTTTATGGAAAAAAATAGAATGATAGAGTTGGTTTCGAGGTTAAATTTCACTTTTTGAAAATGGATGTAAATGATAGAATTAACACTTATTGTTAATTGAAGAAGGTGATATTTAATGGACCAAGACACAAGAGTAATTCAGGAGTTGCAGGAACTGAAGCAAAAAGTCGGTCATCTTGAAGACTTATTAACACAGCAACAGAATAAAAGGGGAAAAGCAGGACTATTTCGAACCTTCATGGATGCAGTAGTCTCATTGCTATTTGGATTATTTGTTGTAGGACCGGTTATAGTGATTGTCGTTGGGATCCTGATGGTGGCTGCATCATGGTTAGGGATGGAGTTTTAGAGCCTGGGCTTGTGTTAATTGTTGGTTATTCCAGCGGGGATTTTTGATGCTTGATAGGAAAATGTCCTTTAAAAGCAGTCCATCCGGATATGTAAGTTCAATTTTGATGTTAGGATATTAGAGGGTATTTATCCTATATTGATATAAAACGGATGGATTTTGTTTAAAATTTATCCAAAGAAATTTGAGCTAATTAGAGCGGTGTCATTAGTTGTTATTGCGGGAAGCCTTTTCGTCATTGCTTATACGTTGGCTACTTATTTTGGTGATCTTGTTCAGATGTTAGCTGTACTTGTAAACTAAGGGAATTAATTTGGGCTAGAGGGCAATTATGCCTTCTTTTTATTTGCTTTGCTCTAAAGAAAAGCTTTCTTCATTACCATCCCAATTAATTGTTATATATATCGGTATACTTTCATTAGTTACTGAACAGCCGCTACATGAAGTTTGAATTTCAACTGTTGGTTCGTTGTAGTTTGTCGTTTTCTGCTTAGTTTCACCATCATTAATTGAAATCTCCAAATTCTTGAAAAATACATCGCTGGCTACATCTTTATATTTAAAAGTAAAAGTTCCATTTTCTGAACTTTCGGTTGCGGTTGCAACATACTCTCCTTTCCAATGACCGCTCTCCCCAGAAAGTTTTATATATTTATCATCGTTACTACAGCCAACCAAAACAGATAATATAAAAATCATACTAATTAGCGTTTTTTATTATGTCCTCCCAACCGATATTAAGTTATTCGTTAGACTTATTTTCATCATATAAATACTATAACAGGAAATATATAACAATATTGAGGGCCAACTGAGGATAGAGTGGAAGGTCACGGTTTTTCTTTTCCATCTTACTATAGATGGGGAAGGAGACCGTATGATTCATTTCTTATTGAACTTAATTACAGATATGGATAAAGGACTTGCATCAACTTTATTTTAAATAGTATTTTACGGATAACATATGGCTGGCTCAACACGATTTCCGATGATGTGTTTCTTTTAAAATATTATCCTAAGAAAGTTATTGACAAATTTACTTCGGGTCCGTATAGTAATGGATATTATTAAAAATATTCAGATATAATTTAATTTTTGAAACGCAATGATCAGGAGTAGTAAAAGCACATTATTCGGTAAAGAGAGCTGCGGGTTGGTGCAACGCAGTCCAATGATACTTTGAACTTGCCTGGGAGTGGTAAAGCGAAAGATAGTAATTATTCCATTCTTTTGTTTTAACGATTGACCTTCGTTACAAGGTTTTTAAAGCAGGGTTCTAGAAAAGAGCCAATAAGAGTGGTACCGCGGTAAGCTTAAGGCATATCGTCTCTTTCTTCATTTGATTATGAAGGAAGAGACGATATGCTTTTTTTGATTTTGGGGAGGTAAGGATATGGAGACGGACAAACGGAATTTACAGAGGACAATGACTTCAAGGCATATTACGATGATGGCATTAGGCGGTGCCATCGGGGCAGGTTTATTTAAAGGAAGCAGTTCAGCCATTGATATGGCAGGCCCTTCCGTAATCATTGCATACTTGATAGGGGGCATCATCCTATTATTCATCATGCAAGGTTTAGCTGAAATGGCGGTCCGCAATAGCGGTGCACGAACATTCAGGGATTTGGTCCAATCGATTTTAGGAGAGTATCCTGCCTATTTCCTGGATTGGATCTATTGGAAAATGTGGGTATTGAATATCGCGGCCGAATCAGTGGTTGCCGCGATTTTCCTTCAATATTGGCTGCCTGGATATCCAATCTGGATACTGGCATTAGCTGTTTCGGTTTTAGTTACTGCGGTTAACTTGCTGTCGGTTAAGGTTTTTGCTGAAACGGAGTACTGGCTTGCTTTAATTAAAATAACCGTCATCATTGTGTTCATCATGGCTGGATTATTGTTGCTGCTCGTTACTTTTGGTGATCATACAGCCGTCGGTTTTTCTAACTTGACTGAGCATGGCGGTTTCTTTCCGAATGGATCGACAGGTTTGATTACGGCGATGCTGGTGGTAATCTATTCATATGGCGGTACGGAAATCATCGGTGTCACATTAGCTGAAACGAAAAATCCTGAAAAAGTGGTTCCAAAAGCCGTTCGCAGTACATTAATCAGGATCATTTCTTTCTATATCATTCCTTTTTTCATCATCGTTAGCTTAATTCCTTGGAACGAAGTAAACGGGGTGCAGGAAAGTCCGTTTGTAATGGTCTTTCAAATGATTGGGATTCCTGGTGCCGACCATATTATGAACGCCGTTGTTCTATTAGCGATCATTTCATCGATGAACTCCGGGTTGTATGGTTCATCCCGCGTTCTGTATACACAAGCTGTGGATGGGCGCATTCCGAAAATCTTTTCCCGTTTATCCAAGAAGAAAGTACCTGTTCCCGCAATATTAATGTGTACTTCCGCTTTATATGGAGGAGTACTGATTTCCTTATTTGCTGGAAGCAAGACCTTCGATTTCCTAATGGGTTCGCTGGGATATACCGTATTATTCATCTGGTTGATCATTGCTTTCGCCCATTTGAAATCACGTAAACAACAGTCCCAAAAAACAAGTGCCTATTCGGTAAAATGGTTCCCGTATACGACTTGGGCTGCGATCATCGCTTTAATAACGATCCTGATCGGAATCATTTTCACGACATCCATAATCGTTACGATCATTACACTTTGCATCTACATCTTCATATCCTTGACGTTTGTATGGAAAAAACGCCATAACAAAATTTAGAGAAAGCGTGGATATCGCTTTTGCCTTCCCGCATAGAAGTTTCAGTTTCAAGCCATGGTAGCATTGCCATGGCTTTCTTTATGTATTTTTGGTCTGATGAAAAGTAAGAGATATCCATTTTACTAGTTCATGGGAATCATTAACTTTAGCATTTAAAGAGATAATCTAGTGAAAAATGTTGTATAATAATCTTTGGAAAAAAACCAATATATTGAAAGCCGGAGCGAGCTATGAAAAACAATTCCATACTATCCTTTCACCCGCTATATTATTTATTACTTTTGGTGATTACGAGTTCCATCTATTCAATCATCAATCAATCTTCAGGTCATGCTGTCGATGTTACGACTATAATAGATAGGGAGATTCCCTTTATTAAAGAATTTGTCGTTCCATATTTACTTTGGTATCCGTATATTTATGGATTGCTGATTTACTACTGTTTTGTTGACCGAAAGCACTATTTCGTAGGATTAGGCAGTTTGGTATCGGGGAAACTACTCTGTTTTCTTGTATATTGCCTTTGGCAATCGACAGTCCCGCGTCCAGAAGTGGTGGGCAACGATATCTTTGCCCATTTAATGAGAATCGTCTATAGTCATGATCAACCTGTCAACTGTCTTCCCAGCATTCATGTACTGACTACATTCATCATGATGATCGTCGCCCATAAGCGGAAAGAACAGCACAAATGGGAGTATGCAAGTGTCACTGCATTCGGAACACTGATTATCCTTTCCACGCTATTTACGAAGCAACATGCTGTATTGGATGTACTCGCAGGGATACTTCTTGCATGTGGGGTATATGCAGCTGTCCAGTATATGTTCCAAGCCCTATCGGCTTATCAGGCCAATCATTACGCAGCAAGGCAAATTAAAAAATGACCACAGGAAATAGCCACTGTAAGAACATTAGCTCCCATGAGCTGATATGTTACAGTGGCTTTTTTTGTATTAAAAATTTGGATATTTATGTTAAATTATATATGATATTATTTTTTAAATGAAATTCAATGGCGAGAGGAAAGGAATGCCACATTATCTTAATCGAATTGCTGAAGACTTGGTTAAAGTGAAGTTGGAAAATTATTGGTCGGGTTTTGAACTTGCTGCATATGCATTATATGATAAGAGAAAAGTTTATCTATTCAATCATCCCAAATTCAGTAACAATTCACATTGTGCATATCATACTTTAAAGTGGGATGTACAGTTTACCGGCGACACAATTATTTTGTATGAAGAATATCCCACTGCAATTGTTAATATGGATTCGTATGAGGAATATGAAGATTTGTATTCAATAGTGGTTCACGAATTATTTCACGGCTATCAATATATTAAAGATGAAAAGCGGTTTCCTGATGAAATGATGGGGATCACATATCCGTTGTCAAAAGAAAATGTGGAATTACGAAATCAGGAAAGAACAAATCTTTATCATGCGTTGGTGGAAAATAACATAATTAAGAAGAAACAATACCTTAATGCTTTCATTGCACTAAGGGAAAAAAGAGCAGCCAGGATTGAAGAGTACCTAACATATGAAAAGATGATTGAAACCATTGAGGGACCTGCGTGGTATGTCGAATTAAGGGCTTACTCCGAAAAAGGCCCGCTTGATTACCATTCAGTTTTAAAAAAGTATGCACAACAGCTAATAAACGAATATGAATCTACTTCTAGTATTAGAAGAAGTTGTTATAGTTCCGGTTTGTTTATGTGTTTGTTACTTGAGGAGCTTTCACCAGGCTGGATGGAAAGTTTTTTTGATAGAGAAGAAACATTATATGACCTATTAAAACTTCATACCGGTGACTATATCGAAGATTCAATAGCTGATGTGAAGATAAGTTCTGAAACAGAGGAGGTCGTTAACTTTGCCATAGAAAAGAGAATAAAAGCATTTGAAGAGTTTAATGAACAAGCAGGAATTCATTTATATATTGAAGGGGAAATAACTGCTGAATCCTTTGACCCGATGAATATCATCCCATTAGAAGATAAACTTTTACATAAGAGCTTTATAAAAGTAAGAATGAACAACCAAGATTTTCTTATTCAACAACCTGTTATTGCCCATGTTGGTAATGGAATTAAAAATATAAATAAATTACACCTGATATTAGGGAAAAGACCCATTGAAAACAGTGATTCGCTTACAATTGATGGTGTTGGAGAAATAAAGGGAAAATATAAGGAACAAGAAAATATCTTGCATGTACTTATTTAAAATGAATTACATCGGTGCTTAAAATGTACAAGTAAAGCATGGAGATCAATACCACGTTTATTTTTTTAAAGTTTTGGGGAGTGTCTGCTAAATTTGATACCGACATCCCATAAAAAAAAAGCACCAGACTTCCCATACAGGAAGTCCGATGCTTTTTTCTTTTACATTTCAGCTTCAATTTTCAAAGACGATTCTTCGCTAAACTGTTCCTTATCCAGGTCGCCTGTTATTTTACTGGTAAGAATACCGGAAGTCATGCTACCGCTGACATTCACAGCCGTTCTTCCCATATCGATCAATGGCTCGACAGAAATCAACAATCCGGCCAAGGCGATTGGCAAGTTCATTGCAGATAATACTAGGATGGCAGCGAATGTTGCTCCTCCGCCTACACCTGCAACCCCGAAAGAGCTAATGGCCACGATGGCAATCAACATGGCGATAAATGAAGGCTCCAGTGGGTTGATTCCAACCGTTGGAGCGATCATGACCGCTAACATGGCCGGATAGATTCCGGCACAGCCGTTTTGCCCGATCGACAAACCGAAGGATCCGGCAAAGTTGGCAATACCTTCCGACACCCCTAGTTGTTTCTGTGTTTGGATGTTCAAAGGAAGAGCTCCTGCACTTGTTCTTGAAGTGAAGGCAAACGATAATACCGGGAACGCTTTTCTTAAATATACGATTGGGTTCAATCCTGCAAGCATCAGCAATAGCAAATGGATGAGGAACATGACGATCAGTGCGACATAAGAGGCTCCCACGAATTTCCCCAATTTCAGGATGGCATCCAAATCACTCGTAGCTACCGTCTTCGTCATGATCGCCAAGATTCCGTAAGGTGTTAAACGAAGGATCAATGTTACGACGCGCATGATGATGCTGTGCAATGTATCTACTATTTTAGCAAAAAATTCAGCATGTTCAGGCTGCTTCCGTTTGACTCCTAAATAGGCAATCCCAAGAAATGCAGCAAAAATTACAACGGAAATGGTTGATGTCGGACGTGCTCCCGTTAAATCAAGGAAAGGATTGGATGGAATCAATTCAAGGATTTGCTGCGGCATCGTTTTATCCTGAATCGTACCGTATGTTTCCGATATTTGATCCCCGCGGCTTAACTCCGCTTCCCCTTGCTCAATTTGAACGGCTTCCAAATTGAATACAGTTGCCGAGGTGATCCCGACAGCCGCTGCAATCGCAGTCGTTCCAAGCAGGATTCCGATGATCAGGACACTGATCTTTCCAATATTGCTAGTCAGTTTCAATCTTGTGAATGCTGATAAGATCGAAATGAAGACAAGCGGCATGACGATCATTTGCAGGAACTTGACATAGCCGGAACCTACAATGTTAAACCAATCGACCGATTTAACGATCGCTTCTGACTGAGGTTCATAGAAATACTGCAAAAGAAGTCCGAATACGATCCCTAAACCAAGTCCAGTAAAGACCCTTTTTGTAAAGGAAACATGCTTCTTATTCATGTAAAATAAAACGCCTAAAAGAACGAGCATTATGGCAAGATTTAAAAACACATAACCAATCATATATATTCCTCCTAATTCCGATTAACCAAATAAGAATAATAAATATCTGAAGACAATGATACATCATCCGTTGATCTTTTACCAGAAGAAAATAATTTATTTTTGACTTTTCAAGTAATTCATGTATATATCTCTATTCACGAACTGGGTTAGAGGGAACAATAAAGAGGAGGCTGAAACAAACTGGGTCAAAATCTTCCATTATATACATTTAACAGGGAGGATAATCCCTTGGTTTTCTTGAATGATATATCAGGTCGCATATGCTTAGCATTTTTTGAGAGGATGAAGGAATGATGGATATATATATTCACATGCTAAATGAACAGGATGCACAAGCGTTATTTGCATTTGAATGCAGTAATAGAAGGTTTTTCGAGCAAACGGTGCCAGGCCGGGGAGATGATTATTATAGTTTTGGAACGTTTGAGATCAGGCATAAGGAATTATTAAAAGAACAAGAAGATGCCATCTCCTCTTTTTATTTAATTAAGGATGGTTCAGGCATAATCGTCGGCAGGATTAACCTTGTAGATATCGATCCCATTAATGGTACGGCTCATGTCGGTTACAGAATCGGTGAAACGTTTACGCAAAAGGGGATAGCGAATGAAGCTTTAAAGCTCTTGGTTAATCTGGCGCCGGCATTGAATGTGACTCAAATACATGCCAAAACGACAAGCGACAATATTGCCTCCCAAAAGGTTTTAGTGAAAAACGGTTTTGAACGGATTTCGATTAATGAGGAAATTAGTGCGGATTTCGGTCAAAAGCTAATATTCTACCATTATAGTAGGAACCTTTAAATCCATTTTCTTCTATTAATAGACCGCATAAATTGTAAAGGAAGAGATGAAGAAATAATCTCGAGATATTTTCGCGGCAAAAGATTTCATCACTTTAAAGGAGAAAGGATAATATAATATGATAGAAGGTTTATATGAAGCCCATCTACCCGTCAAGAACCTGGCCATCTCTATGGATTTTTATAAGAAAATAGGCTTGAAACTAGCTTGGAGGGATGAAGATACTGCCTTCTTTTGGATAGAGGAAAACAAAAGCTGGGTCGGATTATGGGAGGGGAAAGAATATCAAACTCTATACCATCCTTCAATAAGGCATATCGCATTTCGGGTATCTTATGAAAATATGAAAAATGCATTAACTTGGCTCCAATCCTTAAAAATTGAAGTGGTACCTTTTGGAAAAAGGACATCGATTGAACCTTTTGTACGCCCGCACCAAGGTAACGCTTCCGTCTATTTCAATGACCCGGATGGAAATAGTCTCGAACTCATGTGTTCGGTAGAAGTCCCTGATGCATATAAGCATATGACTGAAAAACTTTCACTTGATGAATGGGAAGAACTATTAACTAAGTGAACTCTGTAAAGAAAAAGGTTCCCGCTTGGTCTCAACCCTGGTATAAATAAACTGTTTTCTTACATAGGAAATTACTATTATTTTCTTCATATAGAATTAGAAAAGCCAAAATTTTTATTTCAATTTATATGTGATACGAAACATCATTTTATTTTTATACTCTACGAGTATGAGCAATTATTACAGAAAGGTTAAGGGCATAAAAGTGGAGTTTAAAATTAGAGTGAACTTATTAACTCAAATGACATTACTTATCATATTCGTTGTTTTTATCAGTACCTTGCTTGTGAGCCTTCTATTCTCTACACTGTTGGAGGACATCGTCGAAAACCATATGGGTAAGCAAGCAATGACGGTGGCTAAATTAGCAGCCCAAAATCCAACGATCATCCAGGGATTTAACAATAACAAGCCCTCAGAGGTGATTCAACCCGCATCAGAAATGATTCGTCAAACAACAGGTGCCGATTATGTAACCATTGCGAACCATAAAGGACTTCGATACTCTCATCCTAATCCAGAATATATTGGGAAGCCTACTGCTACTAGTAATGATGCAGTACTTAATGAACACAAATCAATTATTTATCAAGGTAATGGGATTTCAGGTCCAGCGATTAAAGCTAAGGCGCCTATCTGGAATGATAAAGGGGAAGTTATCGGTGTTTCATCTGTAGGGTTTTTGGTAGAGAATGTGCAAGATCAACTATCCGATTATAAAATGAAGATTATTCATTTGTCACTTATCCCAATTGGTGTAGGAATCGTATGGGCAATATTTATAGCGCGACGCTTAAAAAAGCTTACTTTAGGACTAGAGCCGGAGGAAATTTCTTTTCTATTTCAAGAAAGGGAAGCGACACTTGATGCCATCCGATATGCTACCATTACGATTAATATTGAAAAACAGGTTACTTCCATGAATAAAAGAGCACGTGAATTGTTTCATGATCATCAGCTTATGGTGGGAAAGCGGGTTGTAAATGGGCATTTAGAAAAACTCATCAAAATAGTAATCAGCACAAAAGAGGGACAGTTCAATCGTAAGTTACTTTTAGGCCAGCAGCTATACATTTTGGATTTATCCCCAATCCTAAATCATAATGACGTCAGGGGCATCGTTTTAACAATAAGAACAGTATCCGAAATTGAACAATTAACAAATGAATTTTCAGAAATCAAGGCCTTTTCAGAAAATATGCGGGCACAAAACCATGAGTTTTTAAATAAATTAAATACCATTTATGGACTACTAAGTTTGAAACAATATGATAGGGCATTGACTATCATTTCTTCTGAAGTGAGGGAGAGGCAAGATATCATTTCGTTTCTTATGTCATCGGTTAAAGATCCGTTAATCGCCGCCTGTTTACTTGGAAAGATAAACCGTTCAAAAGAATTGCAGGTTATATTAGAAATAGAACAGGAAAGCAATTTAAACAGTTCATTAAAGCCTGAGGATTCCCATCACTTGGTTTCCGTTATTGGTAATGTCATCGATAATGCGATGGAGGCAGCACGGCAAAAAAACAAAAATGAGGGAAAGGTCAAAGTTTCGTTTACTGATTTAGGAAACGAAATTATATTTGATATCGAGGATAACGGTCCAGGTATCCCTCATGCAATGGAAGATATTATTTTTACAGATGGTTATACGACTAAAAATGGGGAAAATCATGGGATCGGCTTGGCCATTGTAAAAAACTCCATTGGTCTTTTAAGCGGTGAAATTTATATTGATCAAAGTTATTTGGGCGGAGCAAGATTTACAATCGCCTTCCCGAAGAATATAAAAGCAGAACAGGAGGCGTGAGAATGTCCAAAGGACCGATTACAGTTGTCATTGTTGAAGATGACGAGAATGCAGTGAATATATATAAACAATTTACCAATCAACTAGATCAATTCACTGTCATTGCTACAGCTAGCACAGGCAAGCAAGCGTTAAATATATTACATGCCGCACAGCCGGATTTAATTTTATTGGATATCTTTTTACCGGATATGAATGGAATTGACCTTCTTCGGGAAATTAGGAGAGAATACCGGGGCATTGATGTAATTCTGATCACCGCCGCGAATGATACCGAAACAGTCAGTGAAGCGATTAGGGGAGGGGCTTTTGGTTACCTAATAAAACCCATCATTATCGATAAGCTTCTAGCGACGCTCGGCCAATACGACCTGACGAGACAGCAGCTGCATAATAATAACTTAGTAAATCAAGATAAAGTCGATACGCTTTTTCGGACCATAAGTAACCCAAATAAAGCAAATGATGTCCAAATAAATCCTCTTCCCAAGGGAATTGACAAACATACCTTGAAAATGGTCAGAAGTAAGATTCAAAACGTCAATGGCAGTTTAAATGCTGATGAACTAGGTCAACTCGTTGGAATTAGTTATTCAACCATGCGCAGATATTTGGAGTATTTAGTTTCCTGTAATGAAATGGAAGTTGAAGTTTTGTATGGTAGTGTAGGAAGGCCTGAAAGAAAATATAAAACAAAACACCTTTAAATCCCTGTTGATGAAATTAGGTTTCATCAATGGGGTTTTTTTCTTTTTCAGGCGTGAAAAAAATGAATAAAACTCCATTTATAAAAAAAACTCTTATTACTTTCTTTATATGTGAATAAGGCTTGATGGATGATAGTCTCTAAAGAAAGCGCCATCAAAAAAAGATGGCGGTAAACAGAAGGGAGCTTGAAGATGTTATCCATTTTAGGATTTTCAATGATTGCTGTATTCATGTATTTAATTATGTCGAAGCGACTATCGGCATTAGTGGCCATTATGCTCGTTCCAATCATATTTGGCGTGATCGGAGGGTTTTTTACAGAACTGGGACCCATGATGCAGGATGGTGTTGAAGGAATAGCTTCTACAGCCATAATGATTTTATTTGCGATTTTATATTTTGGAATAATGATAGATTCGGGTTTATTTGATCCTCTCATTTCTAAAATATTGAAGATAGTAAAAGGAGATCCTTTAAAAATAGTATTGGGAACCGCTATTCTTTCAATGACCGTCGCATTAGATGGGGACGGTACAACAACTTACATCATAACGGTCTCAGCTCTTTTACCCCTTTATAAGCGTCTAGGGATGAACAAAATAATATTAGCCACTGTTGCCATGTTATCCATGGGTGTAATGAATATGACACCGTGGGGGGGAGCTTCCGCTATGGCAATGGCTTCGTTAAATCTTGACGCATCGGAGTTGTTCTTGCCAATGATTCCAGTCATGGGTTTTGGGCTCATTTGGGTTCTTGTCGTGGCTTTTATATTGGGAAAAGGGGAACGAAAGAGATTGGGCGTAGTGGAGATCCAGCATAATCACACTAAAGAAATGAATTCAGAGGCCAATTCTGAGTTAGCGGCAACAACGGTCTCCCATGATTATCGCAGACCGAAATTGGTCTGGTTCAACTTTATTTTAACGATTGTGCTCATGGCATCTTTAATCATTGATTTTATGTCTTTGACCATTTTATTCATGATTGCTTTCGCTATTGCGTTATTGGTCAATTATCCTGATTTGAAAGATCAGCAGGATCGAATCGCCGTTCATTCGAAAAATGCATTGGCCGTTGTTTCAATTGTCATTGCAGCCGGGATTTTTACCGGCATCATGTCTGGAACGAAAATGATTGATGCAATGGCCATTACATTGGTTTCGCTTATTCCAGAACCTTTAGGACCATTTTTACCGGTAATTGTAGCGTATGCAAGTGCCCCTTTTACTTTCTTTATGTCTAATAATGCATTCTATTTTGGCGTACTTCCAATTATCGCTCAGGCCGCTGATGCTTATGGAATTAGCGCGGCAGAAATAGGGCGCGCCTCGTTAATAGGGCAGCCGATACACGTATTGAGTCCTTTAGTAGCTGCAGCACATTTGCTAATAGGTTTAGTTGGCACTGACTTTGGGGATTTACAGCGGTTTGCCGTGAAATGGGCATTAGGGACTGTCACTGTCATGACAATAGTAGCGATAATCTTGGGAGTCATTTAGTAAAAGGGATGGTTACCCTATCTTGTAGATTGTGCAATGTGGATCATCACACTCTATTAAAACAGAGATATTGTAATGTATGAATTTGAAACAGAACAAGCAGCAAGGGAAGTTTTCCGGAATATTCAAGGCAATAAGGTTCTTTCAGAAATCATTTACTTTAATGACCCAGGTTTAGCATAGTGATAGCATGAATCGTAGAGGTGTTTATGGCTAGTTAACAATAAAAGGTTAATTTACATAATATGATGATTAAAACACAAAACATCAGAGTGTCCTTTAAGACTATGCATTTAAGTGTACCCCGAAAAAGCTAAAGCTTTATTGGGGTTTTACTATTATATTAGACGGTTTTAACAATGATTTTTGTGGTAATCTTCGCCAGATTCATGACAGTATCCAGTCGCGTATCATTTAAGGATTGTTTGGGGAAAAGGGGATCTAAATAATTCACGACGGCTTTTAGGTGATAATCACCCAATTCAGGTAAGGATTTATTCATGGCTTCACCAGGGGTAAAAGGACCTTTTGTCAGAAAAATGGAACCAATTTGATGATAACCACCCAAACAAGCATCGATGCCAAAAATAAAGGGATTTTTAAATTGCTTTTTTATTTCTTTCAAAACACTTTTCAAATTAAGGGCGTGAACTGGCTCTGCAAGTGTTCCGTAGACATGGTAAGGGACTTGGTTTTCTCTTAGCATCGTCCCTACTAAAGGCCCGAATGAATCTCCTGTGGAGCGATCTGAGCCAATACATAAAAAGATGATCTCTTTGGACGTTGGCGGAAAAACTCTTGCGATTTGAAAAGACATTTCGTCTATTTCTCCTTCTGCCTCTGTTTGAAATGTGTAGTTGCAATACGGCAAATCTTTTTTTGTCTCCCCTTTCTTTCTGCCATTAAAAGGATACATGCCTACACTCCCTTATCTTATTTACTAGAGTTCTGTGACATCTTGTAGAAATTATAACATGATTAATAATTTGGAAATTACTTGTTTTCCCTCTAATGATTAATTTAATTGCCTCATATCGTGTTTACTTGTATTTTGTTAATATATAGATTTACTGGAATTTTTGATAAAATAGAAGAAAACTAAAAAATCTACTAGTATGAAACGATTGGTTTTATTTAATAGAAGGAAGTGTAAGTATTGTTCAATCAATTAACGAATAACGATAGTATTCTTAATCATTTACGTGCAGACTGTGAGAATTGTTTTGGTTTGTGCTGTGTAGCTTTGCCTTATGCAAAATCTGCTGATTTTGCATTTGATAAAGATGGAGGTACACCATGTTCAAACCTGCAATCGAATTATCGTTGCGGCATCCATGAAAATCTCAGAGCAAAAGGATTTAGGGGCTGCACGGTATATGAATGCTTCGGTGCGGGTCAAAAGGTATCTCAACTCACATATGATGGAACCGATTGGAGAGACAACCCGGCGTCAGCAAAGGAAATGTTCGATGTATTTCCTATTATGCAACAACTTCATGAAATGCTTTGTTACTTAAATGAAGCACTGAATTTAGAAGATGCGAAACCTCTTTATCAAGATTTGCAGGCTGCTTTTGAAGAAACGGAATATCTCACTAAGCAAAGTCCAAAGTCTATCATGGACCTGAATGTACCAGCTCATAGAACGATCGTTAATGATTTACTTCTGCGCACAAGTGAACTCGTACGTGCAAAGGTATCATTTAAGAAAAATAAAAATCAGAAAAAACAGAACAATATAGGTAGGGGAAGTGACCTTATCGGTGCAAAGTTGAGACGTGCTGACCTTAGGGGAGCGAACTTAAGAGGAGCTTTACTTATCGCATCCGACCTCAGAGAAGCTGACATGAGAGTGACGGATCTTATCGGTGCAGACTTTAGGGACGCTGATTTAAGCGGTGCCGATCTCACCGGGAGTTTCTTCATCACACAAGCACAGATTAACTCGGCTAAAGGCGATACGAAGACAAAATTACCGGTCACATTAAGCATTCCCGATCATTGGAGATAGAAGTAAAGCTAATATCAGAGCTAACTTTCCTGCAGAGTATACGCCTCATGAATGAAAATGGTTTTATTCACGAGTAAATGGCGCAAACTCACGAGTAAAAGCGTCAAAATCACGAGTAAAAGCGTCAAACTCACGAGTAAAGCCCAAATTCACGAGTAAAAGGCGGAAACTCACGAGTAAAGCCCAAACTCACGAGTAAAAACACCAAATTCACGAGTAAAAGGCGGAAACTCACGAGTAAAAGGCGGAAACTCACGAGTAAAGGCGTCAAACTCACGAGTAAAAG
>NZ_JAGGQN010000042.1:0-57107 GCF_018613275.1 Bacillus sp. ISL-4 | reverse complement strand
AAGATCAGCCATCCGGCTGGTTTTTTTTTGCATAATGCAAAGAAAAATCATTGGATATAAAGGGATTATCGATTATGGAAACTTTTTTAAAGACATACACGTATTGAAATTCTTCATCATACATTGTTAAAAGCATCCCCGGTTCTCTTAAACTATTTAAATTAATGTATGCGAACAATGGTTTTTGGGGAGAATGCAGGTATGGAGGTGGAGATGTTGGGGACAACAACAACCAAAACGACGGCAGGGGAAACGTGCGCGGTTTGTGAACAAATAAAAGGGATGGGTATACATTTATATACGACTTTTATTTGTGAGGAATGTGAAAGGGATATGATCAGGACGGATACGAACGATCCCAAGTACCAATATTACTTAAAGCAATTAAGAAAAATCACTAATCCTGAAATATTATCATGAAAAAATAGTATGTGGAGAGTTAAAGAGTCAGAGAAAAAAGAAATGATGTGTTTCTTTAATCTCTGATTCTTTTTTTTGTACTTTAGAAGAATGCTTGGCAACATGCTCCCATGTTTCTGTTATGTTCCCTCCAAACAGACTGTTCGGAGACGCATAATTGCCTTTCAGCCGACGCAATATGAGATAAAATTGAACTAATTTGATAAAATGAAAAAATACTATGATATGAGGGAAGAGAAAAATGAATCAATCACAGACACCGTTATTCGATGCACTGAGTGCTTTTTATAAAAAAAGCCCAATATCTCTGCATGTCCCAGGGCATAAAAATGGATGGGTGTTTAATAAAAAGGGCCAAGCCTTATACAATCCCCTTCTTGGTATTGATGCCACGGAGATAAGCGGTTTAGATGACCTGCATGCTCCAGAGGGCGCCATTTTACAGTCCGAGCAACTACTCTCTGACCTATATGGGGTAAAGCGGAGTTATTTTTTGGTTAATGGGTCCACCGTAGGCAACATTGCCATGATTCTTGCTACCTGCCGGGAAGGTGATAAGGTCCTTGTACAAAGAAACTGCCATAAATCAATTTTACATGGATTGATGTTAGCGAATGTACAACCGATCTTTTTACAACCAGCTTATTATGAGAAATGGGGCATTGCTGGAGGTGTGGGATCGGAATTAATTGAAGAAGCCTTGAGTGTACATTCAGATGTAAAAGCCATCATTGTTACCTATCCTAATTATTATGGTCTTGGTGAAGACTTGACAGATATGGTAAGACTTGCACATCAAAAGGGGATTCCTGTGCTGGTGGATGAGGCACATGGCGCTCATTTTCAGTTAGGGAGTCCGTTTCCTAAGCCGGCAATCTTGGCAGGGGCAGATGCCGTTGTCCATTCAGCGCATAAAACACTGCCGGCTATGACGATGGGGTCATTTCTTCATGTGAATTCATCCTTAGTTGATGTCGATCAAGTATCATTCTATTTACAAATGCTTCAGTCGAGCAGTCCATCTTACCCAATTATGGGATCGCTGGACTTAGCCAGGGCCTACTTAGCCGCTTTTACATCAGAAGATAAAATATCCCTTATTGAAAAGATATCAGACTTCAGGGGGGAATTAGGTGCCCTGCAAACAGTAAGGGTGCTGGAGGCCCCACTAGGCACCTTGGCAGACCCGTTGAAAGTGGTCATTCAATCAACAAATGGTTTAAGCGGGTTTGAGTTACAGCAGCTATGTGAAGCCGAAGGCATTTTTACGGAATTGGCTGATCCTGATAATTTATTAATGATTTTACCCTTATTAAAAATGGGTACCGAATTTCCTTTTCATGAAATCGTTCAAACTATAAAAAGTGCCACTGAAGACAGAACTGGAAACAAGGAATTAAATCTTGGGGTCCTATGGCCTGATGGAAGGTCAATGACAGGACTTGAAATGACATACTCTGTCATGAAGCATAGTAAATCAAAATCTGTCACATTACGGAAAGCAGTGGGTGAGGTATCTGCCGAGATGGTCATTCCTTATCCGCCGGGCATCCCTTTAATTATGTCCGGGGAAATGATTACTCCTGAGCATATATTCAATCTGAAGAGACTGCTAGAACTGGGATCAAGGTTTCATGGCGGTTCCTCGCTCTCAAACGGAGAATTGATCGTTTATGAAAGCGGGCATTAAAATGATATACTACAAACAAAGAACCTTGGAGGTACATCGATGAAACGTGGTATTTTTATAACAATGGAAGGGCCTGAGGGTGCTGGGAAAACAACAATTACCCAAATGCTTGGCAAGGCCCTGCAACAAGAAGGCTATCAAGTCCTATTAACGCGTGAACCGGGGGGAGTGCCCATTTCGGAGCAAATTAGGGAAGTGATCCTTAATAAAGATAATACAGCCATGGACTCGAGAACAGAGGCTTTATTATACGCAGCAGCAAGGCGTCAGCATTTAGTGGAAGTGGTCATGCCTGAGTTGGAACGAGGGGGAATTGTCCTCTGTGACCGATTCATAGATAGCTCGTTAGCCTATCAGGGTCATGCAAGGGGTTTGGATATAGAAGAAGTTTATAATATCAATAAATTCGCAATTGGAGATATGATGCCAGATGCCACGCTCTTTTTTGATATCGACCCAGAAGAGGGATTGAGACGTATCCAGTCCAATGGGGAACGGGAAGTGAACCGGCTGGATCTTGAAGCCCTCGACTTCCATAAAAAAGTTCGTGAGGGGTATCAGTTCATTATAAATAGGTGGAAAGACCGTTTCATTATCGTGGATGCAGGCCGGACAATAGATGAAGTCCTTGAGGAAACGAAAGCCAGCTTGCTGAAATTTTTAGCGAAAGCAGGAAACTAAATATAGAAGTTTCCATATTATTCAACCAATACTATTCCAGACAAGGACTAGTTGATATAATGGAGTTAGTAAAAATTCAGAGTAACCGGAGGATGATGAGAATGAAAATGATCATTGCTGTCGTTCAAGACAAGGATAGTCATCGCCTGCTGAATGAATTAGTGGAAAATAATTTCGGAACGACCAAGCTAGCCAGCACTGGCGGTTTTTTAAAATCAGGCAATACGACTTTTATGATTGGCACAGAGGATGAACGTGTTGACAAAGCCATCCAGATCATCAAACAGAATTGTCAGTCGCGATCCCAATTAGTATCACCGGTTTCACCGATGGGCGGGAATGCCGAGTCCTATGTACCTTACCCAGTGGAGATTCAAGTAGGCGGTGCGACCATTTTTGTTCTGCCAGTTGAAAACTTTTTACAATTTTAACGGTTAGTTTTAGGGAGGTTCATTATGAAAATCAACCATGATATCCCTATTAAGCTGGATAAATCGCGTCAGGATGCCAAGCAGTTTCAAACTGGAAATGGAAGTTTTCAGCAAATGGTCCAGACACAGGATCAAAAGATGCAAATCCAAACATTAAACCGTTTGATAGGCGATATTGAAGGGGCGGGTCAGCGTTTAGTAAGGTCACGCACTTTTAGGGATTTGGCAAAATATAAAGCATTGGTGAAACGGTTTGTTAAAGAAGTGGTTGAATATGGACTTGAACTGAAGCAATCCACGAGCTGGAATGAATATGGACAGAGCAGGCCGTTGAAAACTGTGGAAACGATAGATGTAAGATTAGTTGAGTTAAGTGAGGAAATTCTTAATAAAGAGAAAAGCTCGCTTGAAATATTGGAAATGATAGGCGAGATTAAAGGTCTTCTGATTAATTTATATACTTAAGTGAGTTGATGGTTTTGGATAAAACATGGCAGGAAATGAGTCAAATTCAGCCGCAGGTAATGACGATGCTGCAAAATAGCATAACGAAGAAAAGGGTGGCTCATGCGTATTTATTTGAAGGGGAAAAAGGGACAGGTAAGCAAGAGATAAGCAATGCCTTTTCCAAAAGTTTACTATGTGAAGCCCCGACAGCAGGTTATGAGCCATGCGAACTTTGTCGGAATTGCAAACGGATTTCAAGTGGGAATCATCCTGATGTCCATTTGATAGAAAGAGACGGTCTCTCAATAAAGAAAGAACAAATTAAGGGTCTTCAGGAAGAATTTTCGAAAAAAAGCGTAGAGGCGGATCGGAAGGTTTATATGATTGCCGATGCTGACAAAATGTCGGTGGGGGCAGCCAACAGTCTATTGAAATTTTTAGAAGAACCTTCGGCTGATACTGTAGCAATATTGATGACCGAACAGCTTCTGAGGATTCTGCCGACTATATTATCAAGGTGCCAAGTGATTTCGTTCAAGCCATTATCTCCTGAGAATGTGAAACGGAAGCTGATGGAACAGGATGTAGAACCACAGCTGGCTTCGGTTATTGTACACATAACACAGAATGTGGAAGCTGGAATCGGGCTTAGTCATGATGAATGGTTTGTACAAGCTCAAAAAATAGTGGTAAAATTATATGAAGTGTTAAAACTTAATTCCTTGAAGGCATTGCTGTACCTTCAGACGGATTGGTTCACACACTTTAAAGAAAGAGAACAGGTTGACAGAGGTCTTGATTTGTTACTTCTTATATATAAGGATTTATTATACATTCAGTTGGATAAAAAGGACTTCGTTGTGTTCCAAAATAAACTGAAGGAATTTGAAACTCACGCTCTTCATCTTTCCCCAAGACGCCTTGCTGAACATATGGGTTGCATTTTGGAAGCAAAAAGGAAGCTGATGTCCAACACGAATCCACAGCTGTTGATGGAACAGCTTGTGCTGAATTTGCAGGAGGGATCATGATTTGTATGATGTTGTAGGTGTCCGTTTTAAAAAGGCGGGCAAAATATACTACTTCGATCCGGGTGAATTCGCTATTCCTAAGGACGATTTTGTAATAGTGGAGACTGTCCGCGGTGTTGAATTCGGTAGAGTCGTTACAGCCCGAAAACAAGTAGAGGAAAACGATGTTGTCCTGCCATTGAAAAAAGTACTTCGGGTCGCTGATGCAAAAGATAAGCTGATTGTAGACGAGAACAAGGCGGCTGCAGAAGAGGCTTACTCTATATGTTGTCAAAAGGTTGTGGAGCATAAGCTGGATATGAAGCTTGTTGATGTGTCATATACTTTCGACAGAAATAAAGTCGTGTTTTATTTTACAGCGGATGGTCGCGTGGATTTCCGTGATTTAGTCAAAGATTTAGCTGCCATATTCAGAACTCGCATAGAACTGCGCCAAATTGGGGTAAGGGATGAGGCAAAGATGCTTGGTGGCATCGGGCCTTGTGGCAGAATGCTTTGCTGCTCCACATTTCTTGGAGATTTTGAACCGGTTTCCATCAAAATGGCGAAGGATCAGAATTTATCATTAAACCCTACAAAAATCTCAGGTTTATGCGGTCGATTGATGTGCTGTCTGAAATATGAAAATGATGAGTATGAAAGTGCGAAGGAAATGCTTCCTGATTTAGGTGAAATGATTAATACGCCTGGTGGCAAAGGCAAGGTAGTGGGGCTTAATATTCTAGAACGCGTACTTCAGATTGAACTAATCGAGCAAGAAAGAGTATTAGAGTATACTCTAGATGAGATTCTAAAAGAGGGAGCCGTTTCTATTCAAGCCACAGATTATTAAGGTGGTGGGAGAGCGTGGATAAGAAAGATATTTTTGAGTCGGTGACCAATATGGAAACCCAGATAGGCCAATTATATAAGCAGCTTGGAGAATTGAAGCAGAACTTAGCTGAAATCCTTGAGGAAAATCAGTCGCTCAAGCTGGAGAAAGAGCATTTGCGCCATCGGTTGGGCCTTGTGGAAGTCGAAAGTGCGCCTGCTGCAGTAAAGGTCAAACAAAAAGCGAAAAACCGTACCGCAAGTACGGACAAGGTTATGGATATCGGGGAAGGCTATGATAATTTAGCCCGTATCTATCAAGAAGGCTTTCATATTTGCAATCTGCATTTTGGCAGTTTACGAAAAGAAGGGGATTGCCTGTTCTGTTTATCTTTTTTAAACAAGAAGTGATAAAGGAATAATATAAAAGATGTTTCTTTTACGTGATAGATAGACCGTTTACAATATATAGTGATTCGGGGTCTGACGCATACTATGAGTCAGACCCCTTTTTGTACGATAGTAATGTAGAAGCATGGTCCCTAAACATGCTTTTTCGATACATGATTAGGAGGGTAACAGCAATGGTAGAACTTAAAGGCGATGAGCGCCTGGATTATCTATTGGCTGAGAATTTAAGGATCATCCAGAGCCCATCGGTGTTCTCTTTTTCATTAGATGCCGTTTTATTATCAAGGTTCGTAAATGTACCGATCCAAAAAGGGAAAATTGTAGATCTTTGCTCAGGTAATGGGGTCGTACCTTTGCTGCTGAGTACAAGAACAAAAGGGACAATTACCGGTGTTGAAATTCAAGAGCGGTTATATGATATGGCCCAGAGGAGCATGGACTATAATGGCGTATCCTCCCAAATCGAGATGATTCATGGGGATATAAAGGAAATTCCAAAACAGTTGGGGTATAGCAAATATGATGTCGTTACTTGCAATCCACCCTATTTCCCGACGCCATCTATCGAGGAAATTAACAAGAATGAGCACTTTGCAATTGCCCGACATGAAATAATGTGTAATCTTGAGGACGTCATGCGTGTTTCAAGCCAGTTGCTGCGTCAAGGTGGGAAGGCTGCATTCGTTCATAGACCGGGCCGTCTGATGGATATCCTGCATTTCATGAGGATGTACAGAATTGAACCGAAGCGGCTGCAATTCGTTTATCCTAAGAGTTCAAAAGAAGCGAATACGATTCTTATAGAAGGGATAAAGGACGGCAACCCTGATTTGAAGATTCTCCCTCCACTTGTTGTATATAATGATCAAAATGAGTATAATCCGGAAATCAGAAGGATTCTATATGGAGAGGAATAAGCATTGTTTTTATGTTTTGAAATGCAGGGATGGCAGCTATTATGCCGGGTATACAAATAATTTGCACCGTAGGATTGATGCTCATAATAATGGCAGGGGTGCAAAGTATACACGAGGCCGGACCCCGGTTGAACTGATTTATCATGAAATATTCGAAACACAGACATTGGCCATGCAGGCTGAATATAAATTTAAGCAATTAACAAGAAAACAAAAGCAAAAGTGGATGGCAAAGGAGGATACATGATATGTGGCAGCAAAAGAGTTTTGAAAAAGAAGGATTGGAGCCGGCTCTATATCTGGTTCCTACACCGATAGGAAACCTTGAGGATATGAGTTTCCGGGCTTTAAGAATCTTAAAGGAAGCGGATGTCATTGCTGCTGAGGACACGCGAAATACGAAGAAATTATGCAATTACTTTGAAATTTCGACACCTATCGTCAGTTACCATGAGCATAATAAGGAATATAGCGGGAAGCAAATGCTAGAGAGGCTTCGATCTGGAGAGGTCATCGCATTGGTGAGTGATGCGGGCTTGCCAACGATATCCGACCCGGGTTATGAACTGGTCAAAGATGCCATTGCTGAACAGTTTAAAGTCATCCCGTTGCCGGGGGCCAATGCTGCATTAACTGCATTGATCGCTTCTGGACTGATTCCGCAGCCTTTTTACTTTTATGGCTTTCTACAACGGGGAGCAAAAGAAAAAAAGCAGGAGCTGGAAAAATTAAAAAAAATGGAATCGACTTGGATCGTTTATGAATCGCCACATCGATTGAAAGAAACATTGAAACATATGCATGAAATTTTAGGTGACCGCCGTATAGTATTATGCCGCGAATTAACCAAGAAATTTGAAGAGTTCATTCGAGGGACTGTAAGTGAAGCATTGACGTGGGCGATGGAATCTGAAATTCGCGGTGAGTTCTGTTTAATAATTGAAGGTGGGCAATGGTCGGAAGAGGAACCTGAAGAAGCTTGGTGGATGGCCTTTGACATCGTCGGTCATGTTAATCATTATATAGAAACCAAGCAGTTCACTTCAAAGGATGCAATTAAGCAGGTCGCAAAAGATCGCAATATGCAAAAGCGTGATGTATATCAAGCGTATCACATTGATATACAATAATAATAAACATAAAAAAAACTTCCGAAGACCGGAAGTTTTTTTATCATTTATTTAGAAGCAGTGAAGTTTTGTTGAATTTCTTGAATAAGTAATTCTGCACCTTCACGACTAAGGATCAATTTACCATTAGCAAGTGTAAGGTTGTTATCGGAAACTTCACCTGTAACTTGGCAAGTCATGTTTGGTTTGTATTTTTTCAAGATGATGCGCTCATCATCAACATAGATTTCAAGAGCGTCTTTCTCAGCGATACCCAATGTACGACGAAGTTCGATTGGAATAACCACCCGGCCTAACTCATCAACTTTACGAACAATACCTGTAGATTTCATTTAAAAAATTCTCCTCTCAGTTACAATCTAGTACCCTATTTCTATTTTTTTCGCCATTATTCGACAAATTTTTTTATAAATTTATAATACCAGCCATTCCCAAATTCGTCAATGATTTATTTTCATTTTTTTGTAAGAAATAGCATGGCTCTTTTCGTGTAACAAAAAGGCTTTTAAGAGGGAAAATCAGTTATATCTTTAAAAGTGAAGAAATAGCAGGATACAAAGAACTACTCACTTCACCACATTTCGACAAAGTATGCATATAAAAAACACACTTCACTATTATATGATTAAATATAATTTAGTTTCAAAACAAAAGTTCTGAATTAAGGATAACTTTCTGAAAAAGTTTACGAATATGTGAGTTGTTGCACAAAAAAAGAAATTTAGGTATATTTTGTTGAGGTAAGAGGTAATGCTGTCATAAGGGAAGATCACTTCCAGTACCCTTATTGTTAAAATAGATTTACTTATATTTTTTTATTCTATTAACATGATGATTAGATTAGTGATTATTGTCGCGCAGAATTGTATATAGCGTTAAAATAGAGATAATAGCTTAAAATATATTCTTATGGCTTGGGCCAGTCCTATAGCCGGTTTTTCAAATGATGAGGAGGGAACGAAGTGCAAGATAAATTAAAAACATTCTATATCACGACACCCATATATTATCCGAGTGGTAATTTACATATAGGGCACGCGTATACGACAGTGGCAGGGGATGCCATGGCTCGTTATAAAAGGATGCGTGGCTTCGATGTCATGTATTTAACAGGAACTGATGAACATGGTCAAAAAATCCAGCGTAAAGCGGCTGAGGAAGGAGTCACTCCTCAGCAATATGTAGATAATATCGTCTCAGGGATTAAAGAGCTCTGGGAAAAGCTTGATATTTCATATGATGATTTCATCAGGACGACGGAAGATCGCCATAAAGAGGTCGTAGCCAAGATTTTCAAAAGGCTATTGGATCAGGGTGATATATATTTGGACCAATATGAAGGATTATATTGTACACCTTGCGAATCTTTCTTCACGGAACGTCAGGTGGAAGAAAGCAATGGAAATTGTCCTGATTGCGGCAGGCCTGTTGAAAAGGTGAAAGAGGAATCTTATTTCTTTAAGATGAGTAAATATGCGGATCGGTTACTGAAGTTTTATGAGGAGAACCCGGATTTCATTCAACCGGAATCGCGCAAAAACGAAATGATCAATAACTTCATCAAGCCTGGATTGGAAGATCTGGCCGTTTCCCGTACTACTTTCGATTGGGGCATCAAGGTGCCGGGAGATCCAAAGCATGTTATTTATGTATGGATTGATGCATTGACCAATTATATAACGGCATTAGGGTATGGAACAGATAATGATTCTAAATACTTGAATTATTGGCCTGCCGATGTACATCTGGTCGGAAAGGAAATCGTTCGTTTCCATACGATCTATTGGCCGATCATGTTAATGGCTCTTGACGTGCCGCTTCCAAAGAAAGTCTTTGCCCACGGATGGCTTCTCATGAAAGATGGTAAAATGTCCAAATCAAAAGGGAATGTAGTGGATCCCGTTACATTGATTGATCGTTACGGTTTGGATTCTTTACGCTACTACTTATTGCGTGAAGTACCATTTGGTTCAGATGGAGTATTTACACCGGAAGGGTTTGTGGAACGGATCAATTTTGACCTGGCAAATGATTTAGGGAATTTATTAAATCGAACAGTTGCAATGGTCAATAAGTATTTTGATGGTGTGATTCCAAATTACGAAGGATCCAATGGCGAGTTCGAAAAGGCTTTGCTTGAAATGAACCAAGATACGGTAGGCAAGTATGAGGAAGCAATGGAAAACATGGAATTTTCAGTTGCACTAACATCCATTTGGCAACTCGTGAGCAGAACTAATAAATTCATTGATGAGACCCAGCCATGGACTCTTGCTAAAGATGAATCGAGGAAAGAAGACCTTGCTAGTGTCATGGTTCATTTGGCGGAATCATTACGCAGGACGGCAATCCTTTTGAAACCGTTCTTGACGCAAACACCGGAAAAAATCTTTGCTCAGCTTAGCATCAAAGATGATGAGTTAAAATCCTGGGACAGTTTAGCGGAGTTCGGTCAAATTCCTGCTGAAACAAAAGTCTTGAAGGGGGACCCGATCTTCCCTCGTTTGGATATGGAAGAGGAAGTTTTATATATTAAAAATCAAATGCAGGGCGGCGCCCCCAAGGCCGAGGAAAAAGTGGAAGAGACGATTCCCGAAGTTGATGAAATCACTATTGATGACTTTACAAAAGTGGAGCTTCGTGTTGCACAGGTCTTGGAAGTTGAGCCTGTAAAGAAGGCTGATAAGCTTCTTAAACTTCAGCTTGATTTGGGTTATGAGAAACGACAAGTCGTATCAGGCATTGCACAGCATTATAAACCTGAAGATTTAGTAGGAAAAAAAGTGATATGCGTAACAAATTTGAAACCTGTTAAACTTCGTGGCGAGCTCTCTCAAGGAATGATTTTGGCGGGAAGCCAGGATGGAGTGCTCTCAGTCGCTACAATAGATTCATCGATTCCAAATGGTTCAAAGGTGAAATAAACCGAAAAAAACATAAAGGTGTTTCATATGAAACATTTTTATGTTTTTTTCTTTATGCTTTTGGAAAAAGTAATTTAATACAGGTTCAGATTTTGGTTTATTTGTTGAGCATATAGGCTCCTTTGTAATCTTTTTGTTACCTAAATGTGAAACATAAAACTTTCATTTTTTAATAAAATAGTGCTAGAAAGGAAGAAAAATAATGTTATTTGACACACACGTACATGTTAATGCGGAACAATTCAACGAGGATCTCGAAGACGTAATAGACAGAGCTAAGGAAGCAGGAGTCAATAATATGGTAGTCGTTGGTTTTGACCGGCCTACTATTATAAGGGCAATGGAATTAATAGAAGCTTATGATTTCATGTATGCCGCGGTGGGGTGGCATCCTGTGGATGCTATAGATATGACAGAAGAGGATTTACAATGGATCGAGGAATTATCCAATCATCCAAAGGTTGTGGCCATTGGTGAGATGGGCCTGGATTATCATTGGGATAAATCACCGAAAGATGTTCAAATGGAGGTGTTCAGGAAGCAAATCCGATTGGCAAAAAAGGTGGGGCTGCCCATTATCATTCATAATCGGGAAGCGACCGCGGATATCGTGAACATACTCAAGGAAGAAGAGGCATCAAGGGTTGGAGGCATCATGCATTGCTTTAGCGGAAGTGCAGAAACGGCTTTGGAATGCATCAATATGAACTTTTATATTTCATTGGGTGGCCCTGTGACCTTCAAGAATGCAAAAAAACCAAAGGAAGTGGCAGCCGCCGTACCTTTAGACCGTTTACTGATAGAGACCGATTGTCCATACTTGGCTCCCCATCCTTATAGAGGAAAGCGTAATGAACCTTCGTATGTGAAGCTTGTTGCTGAACAAATTGCAGAAATCAAACAACTCACATTAGAAGAAGTTTCCCAGGCAACAACGGAAAATGCCAAGAAATTATTCGGCATTAACTGACATTTTTTTTTACAATATCCCCCGGGGTTCACTAGCTAAAATTGAATTTTTTTAAGGTTTCTACAAATTTCACTCCAACTATAGGCTTATTATGTCGAGAAGTCGCCCTTTCCTTTTCAACATGAAATATGCATAATAGGTAGTAATTTCCTGAATGAGAAGTGAATGGGTTGACAGCTTGATAACTAAGTCTATATAATCACCGGGAGGAAGGAGGAGTTTTTCATTCTATTAAAAACTATGAAAAACCTTATTCCCAAACCTTTTGGGAAGAAGAGAATGGCAATTGCCATTTGCAGTGCTATTCTTGTTTCTACAGCATTGGGAATACTGATATATCAAGGAACAAAGGATACAGTAACAATTATGATAGACGGAAAAAAAGAGGTAGTGCGTACACACGCTGCTACTGTAAATGATATGTTGGAAGATTTAGAGATTACCGTTAAAGCTGCAGACTATGTCCACCCATCTAGAGCCACCAAGGTTGATGATGATTTAGAGGTGGTTTGGAAGCCTGCACAAAAAATCGTCATGGTACAGGATGGTAAGACGAAGGATGTTTGGTCCACCGCCGATACGGTAGATGAACTTTTAAAAGACCAAAATCTTAGTGTGAAGGAACAGGATAAGATCACCCCTTCGAAAAGTACGAAGCTGAAAGCGAATATGGAAGTTGCCATAGACAAAGCCTTTTCACTGAAATTAGTGGTAGGTGGAGACGAAAAGCAGGTATGGTCAACTTCGACTACTGTCGCTGACTTTTTAAAGCAACAAGGAGTAAAACTCAATGATTTGGATCGAGTTGAGCCAGAATTAACCGAAAAAGTTGAAGCTGAGAATACGGTAAACGTAGTTCGAATTGAAAAAGTCACCGATGTAGTGGAAGAACCAGTTGACTTTGCTGTCATAACTAAAAAAGATGACTCTTTATCAAAAGGGAAAGAGAAAATTGTCAAAGAAGGAAAAGACGGACTCATTTCCAAGGAATATGAAGTTATTAAAGAAAATGGCAAAGAGGTTAAAAGAGAATTACTTTCAGAAAAAGTAGTTAATAAAAAGCAGGATAAAGTTGTAACGGTCGGAACTCGAACGACGGTTGCCCAGGCATCGCGCGGAGTAACTAACGTTAGTTCTTCAAGTGGAAAAGAAATATACGTATCATCAACAGCTTATACTGCCAGTTGTAAGGGCTGTTCCGGTGTCACGTCCACAGGCGTGGATCTAAAGAGTAATCCGGGTGCGAAAATCATCGCTGTCGATCCAAATGTAATTCCTTTGGGCTCGAAAGTATATGTGGATGGCTATGGCTATGCAATGGCTGCTGACAAAGGCGGAGCAATAAAGGGAAATAGGATTGACGTCTTCTTTTCCTCAAAAAATGATGCCTATCGCTGGGGTGTAAAGAGGGTAAAGATTCGTGTATTGGACTAATAAGGTTTCTCTCGCAGGAGATGGATTCGTCTCCTGTTTTTTGCGTTTTATTTTCTGTTTGTTGAAAAACCCTATGTAAAACTGTTTTAATAAGATAGACGTCTCACTATTCCATAAGATTTCAATATATGCGTGTGAACTTCATAAATGATCTTGACTGGATTCTCTATCCAGAAAATTTTACGGGGGACCTGTTACGTTTATCCAAGAGCTAATCAAAGCGCTTGCGCTTTTCTGTATGGAGGAAACCATGAAAAAGATTAAAGAAATTATTGTTGTAGAAGGAAAAGACGATACGGTAGCGATAAAAAGGGCTGTTAATGCTGATACAATAGAAACCAACGGTTCCGCGGTGAATGAGTCTTGTATTGAGCAGGTGAGGCTTGCCCAAAAGACACGTGGAGCCATCATTTTCACAGACCCTGATTTTCCTGGTCAAAAAATCAGGAATATAATTTCTGAACAAGTAAAAGGCTGTAAACACGCCTTTTTAACGAAGAAGGAAGCCCTTCCTAAGTCAGGTAGAGGAATTGGTGTGGAACATGCTTCTCCTGAGGCAATTCGTAATGCTTTAAAGGACGCCCAATTAATGGATGAAGAGGCTTCAGAAGAGATTTCACAGCAGGATTTAATAGATGCAGGTTTAATCGGGGGATCCGGTGCCAAGGAACGAAGGGAAAAACTTGGATCTATTTTAAAAATCGGGTTTACCAATGGTAAACAGTTATATAAGAGACTAAAAATGTTCCAAATATCAACTGAGGCTTTTGAGAAAGCGATGGTACAGATAATTCAGGAGGAAAAAAATGAATAAGGATATTGCAACCCCTGTCAGAACGAAAGAAATATTAAAGAAATATGGATTCTCCTTTAAAAAGAGCTTAGGCCAGAACTTTTTAATCGATACGAATATATTGAAACGTATTGTCGAACATGCCAATTTGACAGAGGAAAGCGGCGCCATCGAAATTGGGCCGGGAATCGGGGCATTGACGGAACAACTAGCGAAAAGCAGCAAAAAGGTTGCGGCCTTTGAGATTGATCAGCGTCTGCTGCCCATCTTATCGGATACACTCTCGCCCTATAGCAATGTAAACATCATTCACGGGGATGTTCTCAAGGCTGATGTCAAGAAGGTCATTGAGGAGGAATTTGCTGGCTTTTCGGACCTGATGGTTGTTGCAAATCTGCCATACTATGTCACGACTCCCATCATTTTAAAGCTATTGTCCGAGGACCTGCCGATTAGAGGCATCGTGTGCATGCTGCAAAAGGAAGTGGCTGATCGAATTGCCGCAAAACCTGGGACAAAGGAATACGGTTCTTTATCCATTGCGATTCAATATTATACCGAAGCCGAAACAGTGATGATAGTACCCAAAACGGTATTCATGCCTCAGCCTAATGTTGATTCGGCTGTAATCCGCCTTACTAGGCGCGTGAAGCCGATCGTCGAGGTAATGGATGAGGATTTCTTATTCACTGTGACCCGGGCGAGCTTTGCACAGCGTCGGAAAACGATTTTAAATAACTTAACCAGTCAGCTGCCAGATGGTAAATCGAAAAAAGAACTTATACTTGCTGCTCTCGAAGCCGCGGAAGTGGATCCGTCCAGACGGGGCGAAACGCTGAGCATCAAAGAATTTGGCCGCTTAAGTGATGCATTATTGCCGAATTTCAAATAAAGGGAAATGTGAAGGATTCAAGTCGGAATGGGGTCAATCCCAGCTTCCGGCTTTTTTATTTTGAATTTGGCCTACCATGAGGGAACGTATCCGAAAAATGTAATCAATCCCTACCTTTCACCATTCAAGAATGGTTCGCATAACTTAAGAATGAAAATAAACTAGGGCGGGCTGAAAATAAGTCTTCTCATGGGGTGGGGCCATGAATATTCAAATAAACAATATTGTTGGTCGGGTTTCTTATAAATGCGACGTGTTGTTCCGGGTAATCGATATCCGTGATATTGACGGAAAGCGTCAAGCTGTTCTTTATGGGGAAGATATCCGACTGATTGCAGATGCACCTTTTCAAGATTTAATGATCATTAATGATAATGAAAGAAATGATCGACAAAGGTCGAATGAGGTACTTCAAGAACAATCTTACCGCTTATTAACACAAGATCTGGAGCTGCAACAACAAAAGAATGGCTATCAATCCAGTAATGGTTATCGGTACAGCGGTGAATACTTTCAGATACCAGGGAGAGTCCTCCATGTTGATGGGGATGCATCTTACTTAAGGAAATGCATGGATCTATATCAGAAATTCAGTATTCCAGTCAATGGCATCTATTGCAGTGAAAAGGAAATGCCCCAAAGAATCGGGGGGCTGTTGGACCATTATCGGCCGGACATTCTTGTTGTCACCGGTCATGATGCCTATTCAAAATCAAAAGGACCGATATCCGATATTAATGCCTACCGTCACTCAAAGGATTTTGTACAGACGGTTAGAGAAGCGCGAAGGAGGGTTTCTCATTTAGACCAACTGATTATATTTGCCGGGGCTTGTCAGTCGCATTTTGAATCGCTGATCCAAGCGGGTGCAAATTTTGCAAGTTCTCCTTCCCGTGTTAATATACATGCTCTTGATCCGGTATATATCGTCGGAAAGATAAGCTTTACGCCTTTTTCCGAACATATTCATGTATGGGATGTCCTTCGGAATACATTAACTGGAGAGAAAGGGTTGGGGGGAATTGAGACAAAAGGGGTGTTACGGACCGGGTTGCCTTTCAAGCCATTTCAGGAAGAATGAACGAGCTGCATTTTGAAAGAATGCAGCTTGCTTTTAGTGGGTAAGAATTCGGATATCGTCACGGAAAAACTGGTTTTTTGTTGAGTGATGTTAGTAGGTAATGTTTTAATTACGAAAATTCGGCTTAATAGATAATGAAATAGTTCGTTTACATAATTTTTCATTTCCAAGGATATAATAAAATTGTTCGCGATTTTGCCGAATTTTAGATAAAAATATATTGACTACATTTTTAAGTGCTGATATAATTTATTATTTTGTTTGCGTATATTTGTAAATTGTGATATACTTAACTTAGTGAGGTGGACCGAAAATGCCAAAAACTCTAGCTGATATTAAAACTGCACTTGATTCAAACCTAGGTAAAAGATTGCTCTTAAAAGCAAACGGTGGAAGAAGAAAGACTGTAGAACGATTCGGAACTTTGGCGGAAACTTATCCGGCTGTTTTTGTAATTGAGCTCGACCAAGATGAAAATGCGTTTGAAAGAGTATCTTACAGCTATGCGGATGTTTTAACGGAAACCGTAGAACTAACATTTTTAAACAAACAACAAGAGATGTAACTTAAACGAGGCAGCGAACAACTTTGTTTGCTGCTTTTTGTTTTGTATAGAATACCTGTGAGCTCCAATAAAGGCTTAAAAAGGATGTAATGAAATAGCGTATGATGCAAACACTAGGCATGTGACAGCATGTGAAAGGGGTTGCTTCGCTTGAGCAGGAAAAAAGGGATTATGTCAAATGATCTTAAAGAGGAATTGGCTAAAGAACTTGGATTTTACGATGTTGTCCAGAAAGAAGGCTGGGGAGGAATCCGGGCCAGGGACGCAGGTAACATGGTAAAACTTGCTATCGAAAAAGCACAACGTCAATTGGTGAACAAAGAGTAAGATCAAACACTTAATTGCATCATGCTGTCATGTTGAAAGAAGCCGGACTCTTTATACAATGTATAGCTCCATTCATTTTTGCTTACATTGTAGTTAAGGAGTCTGGTTTTTTTATGTATCGGTGAATGCTCTATGGATATGTAGCAAGTCTTTTGGGTTGCGGGAAGCAGCTGCTCTCCAATGTGCCTACATGTGTCTATTCTCCTCTAAGGGCCGATCTTAGCTTCATTACATTGAAATTACGATGAAAAAACCTTTAGAATATAAACAAATATGATAGAATAGGACAAGAACTTTTAAGAACGTTAAAGTAGGTGGACATATTGAAGCTTATGGAAAAAGCCCCGGCTAAAATTAATTTGGCTTTGGATGTGCTTTTCAAACGGCCTGATGGGTATCATGAGGTGGAAATGATCATGACGACAGTCGACCTTGCCGATAGAATTGAACTAAAGGAAATAAAGGGAAATCATATTCAAATTCTATCCCATAATCGATTTGTTCCGGATGACCATCGGAATTTAGCTTATCAAGCTGCATTTATTCTAAAGGAACGTTTTGGGATCAAAAAAGGTGTTTCCATAACTATAGAGAAAAATATACCTGTAGCCGCAGGACTTGCTGGTGGAAGCAGTGATGCCGCAGCTACCTTGAGAGGCTTAAATAGACTGTGGAAACTTGGTCTTTCCATGGATGAACTTGCGGAAATAGGAGCTGAAATTGGCTCTGATGTTTCATTTTGTGTATATGGAGGAACGGCATTGGCCAGGGGGCGCGGAGAAAAAATCACGCATCTTCCCGCACCGCCAAAATGCTGGGTCATCTTGGCCAAACCGACGATCGGCGTATCGACGGCGGATATATACAAAAGGCTCCAAACTTCAAAAATGGAGCATCCGGATGTACCTGGAATGATTTCGGCTATTATGGAAAACAATTATCACGATGTATGTGAAGGGTTGGGTAATGTTCTGGAACAAGTGACATTGCAGTTATACCCAGAGGTTGCGAACATTAAAGATCAAATGAAGACATTTGGAGCGGATTCGGTCTTGATGAGCGGAAGTGGTCCGACCGTTTTTGGTTTGGTGGAACATGATTCGCGCATGCAAAGAATTTATAATGGACTTCGCGGATTTTGTGATCAAGTCTATGCGGTCCGTTTACTGGGTGATCGAAACAATCTTGAATAGAAACGTACATTAGTGGTATAGTTGCTATATAATATTCGGAATTCACAAAGGGGGTGTCTCAATGAAATTTCGTCGCAGCGAGAGGCTAGTCGATATGACCAATTATTTATTAGAACATCCAGGGGAACTTGTTTCGCTGACTTATTTTGCTGAAAGATATAGTTCGGCAAAGTCCTCGATCAGTGAAGATTTGACAATCATCAAAGATACCTTTGAACAACGCGGGATAGGATCTTTAACAACAGTTCCAGGTGCGGCCGGTGGGGTGAAATATATTGTTTCCATCAAGGAAGAAGAAGCCAATGCCTTCATTGACGGATTATGCGATACGATCGCTAGTCCCGAAAGGTTACTTCCTGGCGGTTATCTATATATGACAGATATATTAGGACATCCGCAAACCGTCAATAAGGTTGGAAGGATAATCGCTTCAATGTATGCCAAGAAAAATGTCTCAGTCATCATGACAATGGCAACCAAAGGGATATCATTAGCATACGCCGTGGCAAATTATTTGAATGTTCCAGTTGTCATTGTAAGAAGGAATAATAAAGTAACGGAAGGTTCTACAGTGAGCATCAATTATGTTTCAGGCTCTTCAAAGAGGATTCAGACTATGGTACTCTCTAAGAGAAGCTTGGTTGAGGGTTCGAATGTATTGATTGTAGACGATTTCATGAAGGCTGGGGGTACCATTAACGGTATGGTCAGTCTATTGGATGAATTTAAGGCAACAGTTGCCGGAATAGCGGTGCTGGTCGAATCCGAACATACGGAGGAGTGCCTTGTCGAGGACTATGTTTCATTAATCAAGTTGACGCAGGTAGTCGAAAGAGACAAGAAAATCAATGTAAGCCGTGGGAATTATTTTACGAAAAAGGAATAGGGGGAATCATTTAATGAAAACGATACATACTGATGAAGCACCGGCAGCGATCGGACCATATTCACAAGGCGTGATCGTGGATAAGTTATTTTTCAGTTCAGGACAGATCCCACTTACTGCTTCTGGTGAGATGGTGACTGGGGATGTAAAGGAACAAACACACCAGGTCTTTAAGAATCTTCAAGCCGTATTGAAAGAAGCTGGGGCTTCATTGGAAACTGTCATTAAGGCTACAGTATTCATTAAAAGTATGGATGATTTCGGTTCGATTAATGAAATATACGGAGAATATTTTTCTGCTCACAAACCTGCTCGCTCTTGTGTAGAGGTTGCTCGCCTTCCTAAAGATGCACTAGTGGAAATAGAAGTGGTAGCGCTCGTTAAATAAACGGGCGTTTTTTTTATTTTTTAGGAAATTCGTAATGGGTATTTTCCTGCAATATAAGGAAGATTCTTAGTGTTTTTGAAAACTAGGCTGAATTTTCTAAAAAAATTACAGATAATAGAAGGAGTTCACGTTTTTTTGTTGAATATGTACTTTAAGTTTTAACAACAACAAAAAGGGATGGTGAGCTTAAATGGAAGTAACTGACGTAAGATTACGCCGTGTGAATACGGATGGTCGTATGAGAGCTATCGCATCAATTACACTGGATAATGAATTTGTGGTTCATGATATTCGTGTGATCGACGGAAACAATGGTTTATTTGTAGCAATGCCAAGTAAACGAACTCCAGATGGAGAATTCCGGGATATCGCTCATCCAATCAATTCCTCGACACGCGGGAAAATTCAAGAAGCTGTCTTGACAGAATATCATCGATTGGGAGAACTTGAAACTGAATTAGAGGAAGCTGGAGCAGGTGCTTCTTAAAATAACCTTACTTTTAAACTTTAAATTTATAATTCGTGCATCTAGAGCCTACTTCATAAGTAGTGCTCTTTTTTATTTATTCAAAAACGGACAAGTTTAGAACCTATTCGCTCATCATACAGAAATTCGCTTTAATTATCTAAATTGTAAAATTAAGGTGATATCTTTAGAGTTTAAGTACCCAACCCTTTTATTTTTTAAACCTTTTTGTCCATCCAGATATTGAAATTCCTGTAAGCGGGATTTGAGGATACCACTTACTCCATCCATCTAAAGAACTGAAGTTGAATTGAATCGGTAATCTGATTTCGGAATGAAAGTTAACAGAGGGTGCAGTACATCCAGATGGCTTATACATAGGTCTAGCGCGATCATGGCAACGCTTTGGGATAATTGGGCTTGCTGGTGTTATAAAGGGGAGGAGGCATGGTTTCTGTATTATGCCATTAATGAAAATGACATCGTCCATGATTTAAATTAATGCTAAAAGGTCCATTAATAACTTTAGTAAGGCTGTCGGAAATCGAACTTTTTTTACATAATTGGTTGACAATTATATGTACTTTTAATTGTTACCTTGAAAAGAATCACTATTTGAGATAATATTTTTAGTGGATAAAAAGGTGAAAATGGAGGCCTGTTATGAGTAATCGCTATGCAATAATATTGGCCGCTGGGCAAGGTACTAGGATGAAATCTAAGCTTTATAAGGTTTTGCACCCTGTTTGCGGGAAACCAATGGTACAACATGTTATCGATCAAGTCAATCAACTTCAAATAGAAGATATTGTTACAGTTATCGGCCATGGAGCTGAAAAAGTACAAGAACAACTTGGTGATTCATGCAAGTATGCCTTACAAGATCAGCAATTAGGTACGGCACATGCTGTAATGCAAGCGGAAAGCGTTTTATCCGTAAAAAGTGGAACGACCCTTGTTATTTGCGGTGATACGCCTCTGATTAAAGCGGAAACGATGAAAGAGCTTATAGCATTGCATGAGCAAAGTCAGGCGAAAGCAACAATCTTAACAGCATATGCAGATAACCCTGCAGGTTATGGAAGGGTCCTTCGCGGTGAAGGCGGTCTTGTAGAAAAAATCGTCGAGCATAAGGATGCCACTGATGAAGAAAGATATGTTAAGGAAATAAATACCGGTACGTATTGCTTCGATAACCAAGCATTATTTAGCGCGCTGAAAAAAGTTTCAAATGAAAATGTCCAGGGAGAATATTACTTACCGGATGTTTTTGAAATCTTAAAAGAGGAAGGCGAAGTGGTGACGGCCTTCCAATCCAGTGATTTCGAGGAGACATTGGGTGTAAATGACCGAGTGGCTTTATCGCAGGCGGAGCAGATTTTACGTAAACGCATCAATGAAACGCATATGAGGAATGGTGTAACGATCATCGATCCGCTTACTACGTTCATTGAAGCGGATGTGCAAATCGGACAGGATACAGTCATTAACCCTGGGTCATTCATTAAAGGAAAAAGTATTATCGGGCAGGATTGCTTGATTGGCTCGAATACGGAAATCAGTAATTGTGAAATTGGTGATGGAACGGAAGTCCTCCAATCGGTTGTACACGAAAGCAGTATTGGAAGTTTTGTTAAAATCGGTCCATTCGCCCATGTCAGACCTCAATCAGATATTAAGGATTCCGTTAAGATCGGTAATTTTGTCGAAATTAAAAAGACCGTTTTTGGCGAAGGAAGCAAGGCCTCTCACCTGAGTTATATTGGAGATGCAGAGGTTGGGGAGAATGTTAATATAGGCTGCGGATCTATTACCGTGAATTACGACGGGAAAAATAAACATTTGACGAAGATTGAAGACAATGTCTTCATAGGCTGCAATTCTAATCTGGTTGCACCCGTGACGGTAGGAGAAGGGGCATATGTAGCTGCTGGGTCAACCATCACGCAAGATGTACCGAAGGAAGCCCTATCCGTTGCCCGGGCTCGTCAAGTTAACAAAGAAGATTATGTCAAGAATTTGAAATTTAATAAATAACCGACGGAGGTCATCATGTCAAATCAGTATTTAGATCCTAATTTAAAAGTATTCTCTTTAAATTCAAACTTCGATTTAGCTCAGGAAATTGCTGCTGCAATCGGTGTTGAACTTGGAAAATGTAGCGTAACAAGTTTCAGTGACGGTGAAGTTCAGATTAATATTGAAGAAAGTATTCGTGGCTGTGACGTTTACGTAATCCAATCAACAAGCCAACCAGTCAATGAAAATTTAATGGAACTTTTAATTATGATCGATGCTCTTAAACGTGCTTCAGCTAAAACGATCAATATAGTAATGCCATATTACGGTTATGCCCGACAAGATCGTAAAGCGCGTGCGCGTGAACCAATTACAGCTAAACTTGTCGCAAATCTTTTAGAAACGGCTGGTGCCCACCGTGTTATCACTTTAGATCTTCACGCACCACAAATTCAAGGTTTCTTCGATATTCTGATCGATCACCTTGTTGCTGTTCCGATTTTAGCTGACTTCTTCAAGGAAAAAGATTTAAGTGATATCGTCATCGTTTCCCCAGACCATGGTGGTGTAACGCGTGCCCGTAAAATGGCTGATCGCCTAAAAGCACCGATTGCCATTATCGATAAGCGCCGTCCAAGACCGAACGTGGCTGAAGTTATGAACATCATTGGTAATATTGAAGGAAAGACAGCAATACTGATTGATGACATCATCGATACTGCAGGCACTATTACTCTAGCGGCCAATGCACTTGTGGAGAATGGTGCTAAAGCAGTGTATGCTTGTTGTACACACCCAGTCCTTTCAGGTCCTGCCATCGAAAGGATTCAAAATTCAACGATCAAGGAATTGGTCGTGACTAACTCGATTGCCCTATCTGAAGATAAGAAAATCGATAAAATTACTGGACTTTCTGTAGCACCTTTGATTGCAGAGGCAATTATTCGTGTGCATGAGGAACAATCAGTCAGCACATTATTCGATTGATAACAAAATTAATCAAAACACGGCGGGCCTTCGGGCTCGCCGTATTTTTGTTTGGAATTTTCAAAAAAAATATTAAATTCATAGTTGACAGATATGAATACTAATAATAAAATGGCTATACAAATTCAATTCATATTCATGGAATGAAAACCTGTACTAACGCAAGTGCATATTGGTTAACGCCGATCGGACTACCGAAGGCTCCTTTTCACTTACCATTGAACATTAGGCATCTTTTTGCCCTATTGTCCTATTGGTGAAGAAAAGGAGCCTTTTATTTTTATATAAATAGTTTAAGAAGGGTGTGCAGAATATGAAAAAACGAAAGATATGGCTGCTGTCCATCTTCAGCATCTTCATGCTGATAGTGAGTGCATGCGGGCAGGAAAAGAACAGTTCCACAAGTGCTGATGCAAAAGAATCGGATAAGACCATCCGAATCGGTTATCAAAAATTCGGGACATTAAATGTTTTAAAATCAAAGGGAGAGCTGGAAACACATTTAAAGGAAGTGGGTTATACAGTCGATTGGACTGAATTCCCTGCAGGACCTCAACTGCTTGAAGCCTTGAATGTCGGCAGCATTGATTTTGGGCACACAGGGGAGGCACCGCCGATATTTGCACAAGCAGCCAATGCTCCGCTTGTCTATATTGCCAATCAGCCGGCAAACCCATCAGGAGAGGCCATAGTCGTACAAAAGGATTCACCCATTAAAAATGTGAAAGATTTAAAAGGTAAGAAGGTTGGCTTGAATAAAGGTTCCAATGTTCATTACCTATTGGTCAAAGCGTTAGAGGAAGCAGGTCTTACTCTTGATGACATTCAGCCCGTCTACTTGCCACCGGCTGATGCGAGGGCTGCTTTTGAAGGAAACCAAATCGATGCCTGGGTAATATGGGATCCATTTTTATCAGCGGCGGAATTGGAACTTAAAACGAAAACGATTCAGGATGGAGAAGGACTGGTGGCGAATCGTGAATTCTTTTTGGCAACTGATTCATTTGCCGAGAACGAAGAGGCTTTGAAGATTATCAAAGAAGAACTGATAAAAGTTGATAAATGGATTGAAGAGAACCCAAGGGATGTTGCTGAGTTTCTATCACCGGAAATTGGAATGAGTGTTGAGGCATTGGAAAAAACATTAAATAGAAAAGAATATGGACTTGAGGAAATTTCCAATGGCGTTTTGGATGATCAACAAAAGATTGCCGATACGTTTTACAATCTTAAATTAATCCCAAGCAAGATTAATGTTCTGGATGCATCTGCAGATGTTAAAAAAATTAAGGGGGAAATAAAATGAAAGTATTTTGGTTTTTGCCATCACATGGGGAAAGTCGCTATTTAGGATCGACAAAGGGAGGGAGGGCAATCACGCTTCCTTATTTAAAACAAATAGCACAGGCGGTCGATCATTTGGGATTTGAAGGAGCGTTGCTTCCGACGGGACGGTCTTGTGAGGATGCATGGGTAGTTGGTTCTTCATTGATTTCCGCAACGGAAAGAATGAAATTTCTAGTTGCGGTACGACCAGGTTTAATGTCGCCAACCTTGGCTGCCAGGATGGCTTCGAGCTTCGACCGGCTGTCGAATGGACGTCTCTTGATCAATGTAGTAACTGGAGGGGACCCGGTCGAACTGGCAGGTGATGGCGTATTTCTGAATCATAAGGAACGCTATGGGCAAACAGATGAATTTCTTGATATCTGGAGAAAGGAGATGTCCGGGGACAAAGTGGACTTTGAAGGGGAGCACCTAAAGATTGAAGGCGGGGATATCCTGTTGCCACCTATACAAAAACCGTACCCACCACTCTATTTCGGAGGTTCATCCGATCCGGCCATCGATATATCTGGAAAGCATATTGATGTGTACTTGACTTGGGGTGAGCCGCCGATGCAAGTGGCTGAAAAAATTGAAAAGGTACGTAAAAAGGCAGCAGAGTATGGACGTGAGGTCAGGTTTGGCATACGGATGCATGTCATTGTAAGGGAAACGGAAGAAGAAGCTTGGCAGGCAGCGGACGAACTTATTAAATATGTGGATGACGAAATGATTGAAAATTCACAAAAGATCTTCGAAAGGTTTGATTCAGTGGGCCAAAAGCGGATGTCGCAACTCCATAACGGAAACAGGGATTCGCTTGAAATCAGCCCTAACCTTTGGGCAGGTGTAGGTCTAGTGCGCGGGGGCGCAGGTACGGCACTGGTAGGGAGTGCAGAAAATGTTGCCGCCAGAATGAAGGAATATGAAGAAATCGGAATAGAATCCTTTGTTTTATCTGGATACCCTCATCTAGAAGAAGCATACAGAGTTGCGGAATTATTATTCCCTTTACTCCCTGTTGAACAGCTGGAAAGTCCCGTTTCAAAAGCTACGAGCCCATTTGGGGAAATACTGGCCAATGACCACTACCCTACAAAAGGAAGTGAAAATGAAGATGCAGAAAAAATTAAACAAAAAGTTCAATAGGTTCCAACTCATATCTTGGCTTGTGCCCATTTTCCTTTTGGTAACTTGGCAGCTGCTGTCTTTGTGGGGGATTTTGTCGGATCGGATATTGCCTGCCCCGACTGAAGTGTTTAAAGCAGGTGTCGCTTTATTGGGGACAGGTGAACTTATAGATTATATCGGCATCAGTGCTCAGCGTGCCTTCATCGGCTTTTTAATAGGCGGGATCATTGGTTTTGTACTAGGTTTATTAAATGGATTATCATCCATTGCTGAAAGCCTATTCGATACTTCGCTTCAGATGTTGCGTAACATTCCGCATTTAGCTTTAATACCGCTGGTGATTTTATGGTTTGGTATAGAAGAAGAAGCGAAAATCTTCCTTGTCGCTTTAGGGGTTCTTTTTCCTATCTATCTAAATACATTTCATGGAGTGAAATCAGTGGATAAGGGATTGATCGAAGCAGCGAGGGTTTATGGGTTAAGTGGTTTTTCTTTATTCTGGAATGTTATTCTCCCTGCCGCCTTTCCATCCATTTTGGTGGGTATCCGCTTCTCTCTTGGAATCATGTGGGTCACATTAATTGTCGCAGAAACAATATCCGCTAATTCCGGAATTGGATATATGGCTATGAATGCCCGGGAATTCATGAGGATGGATATTGTTGTTCTTAGTATTCTCTTATATGCCTCATTGGGAAAAATATCGGACGTTGCGGCCAAAATAATCGAAAAAAGATGCTTAAAGTGGCATCCATCATACCAATGAGGAGGTCATTAATATGAAAAATGGAAATTCGTTGGAGTTGCAGGGTGTAAGAAAGGATTTTGGGGAGTTTGAAGTATTAAAGGGGATGGACCTCACATTTAAAAAAGGGGAATTCGTAGCCATTGTCGGTAAGAGTGGATGTGGAAAGAGCACCTTGCTTCGTCTTGTGGCAGGACTGGAAAAGCCGACGGGCGGGCAGATACTGGTGAATGGAAAGCCGTTGAAAGGATTAAATAAATCTTCACGTACGATGTTTCAGGATGGAAGGCTTTTTCCTTGGAAAAAGATCCTTGAAAATATTGGTATAGGCTTGAAAGGGGATTGGAAGCCAAATGCCATGGAATTACTGGAGCAAGTGGGCCTTGCAGATCGAGCAAGTGATTGGCCGTCCGTTTTATCCGGTGGGCAAAAGCAAAGGGTTGCATTAGCGAGGGCATTGGTGAACCAACCTGACATTCTCCTCTTGGATGAGCCGTTAGGGGCATTGGATGCTTTGACGAGAATGGGCATGCAAAGGCTGATTGAAGAACTATGGAGGAAAAGGGACTTTACTGCCTTGCTTGTTACACATGATGTTGAAGAAGCTGTAATGCTAGCCGACCGTGTCATATTAATCGAAGAAGGCAAAGTCGTCATGAATAAGGAAATCAATCTGCCGAGACCACGGAAAAAGGATAGTATTCAATACTCATCACTAGCAGCACAAATCCTTGACCGAGTGATGCAAGTTGAGGGGGAAATGGAAAAAAAAGCGATTCACGCTTGAATTAGAGAAAAAAGATTTTGCGGCGAATACCTATGTTTACCATATGTTTATCCCCTTCTTGCTTCCTTCGGATTTTACCTTTCATGTTTAATGATTCGCCATTTAGGGAAATGTTAAATATAGAGAAACTTGTAATTCATATTCAGGAAGGCGGAGGATGTATGAGTAATATATTAGCTGCAAAAGAACGTACGGATTCAAAACACTCTAATTTAAGGAATTTGAGGGAAAATGGCGAAATCCCTGCGATAGTATATGGCAATAAAAATGACAGTACGTCCATTTCGGTCAATAATATCGAGCTTCAAAAGACAATCAAGGAAATAGGCCGTAATGGAATCATTTCTTTGGAATTGGAAGGTGCGAGTTATAAAGTCATGCTCTCTGACTATCAAAAGGATCCATTAAAGAACTCCATTTATCATGCAGACTTTTTAATTGTAGATATGTCCGCTCAATTACAAGCGCAAGTTCGCATTAACCTTGTCGGTGTTTGTAAAGGCGTGAAAGACGGTGGGGTCCTTCAGCAGTCACTTCATGAAGTCACGGTTACGGCTAAACCTAATGACATTCCTGACTCCATCGATGTTGACGTTACCGAACTTCAGGTAGGGGATACAATCTACATATCCGATATCCAAACGAATAAGCAAGTTACAATCGACAATGATGGTGAAGAAGTTGTTGCATCCGTTTTGGCCCCTCGTCAGGAAGAGGAGATAAGCACAGGTGAACAGCAAGATGGCGGTATCCCTGAAAATGAAGAAGGCAGGGAAACCAAGGCATCACCAGAGTCATGATGCCGGGATTAAACAAGTGAATCGTGATATAATAGGCGTAGCTCTTAACGAGTTACGTCTTTTCAATCTCTGGATGCATCAATTAAAACCGGACCATTTTTTTCGTAATGGATTCCTTTAATTAGGATTTTTCCTAATTAGTTCTCCTGTCGCTTGCAGGCCAGCTTGAAATTAGGGTACTATTTTTCTAAGGTCAATGATCTTGGAAAAACTTCGTCCCAGCGTAACTCCCTAAATAACCGTAATGACGGAGTGTGAATCATGAAAATTATTGTAGGGTTAGGGAACCCAGGTAAACAGTATGAAAAAACCCGGCATAACGTCGGATTTGAAGTAATAGATGAGTTATCCAAAAGATGGTCGATTCCCCTTGATCAAGCAAAACATAAGGGAATCTATGGTGCAGGAATGGTAAAGGGAGAAAAAGTTTTATTGCTTAAACCATTAACCTACATGAACTTGTCAGGAGAATCCATTTCGGCTGTCATGCATTTCTTTAAGGTGGACATCGCGGATGTGGTCATTATATATGATGACCTTGATTTGCCTCCAGGGAAGCTTCGCCTTCGTCAAAAAGGTAGTGCAGGCGGTCATAATGGGATAAAATCTTCAATTGCCCATTTGGGTACGCAAGAATTCAATCGAATCAGAATAGGCATTGGCCGCCCGATTGGCCGCATTCCGGTATCTGATTATGTATTGGGGCGTTTTTCGCCTGAAGAATGGGATCATGTCGGGGCAACGATCGAAAAAAGTGCAGCCTCTTGTGAAGCCTGGATGGAAAAGCCATTTATACAGGTCATGAACGAATATAACCAATAAGCAGAGAGTAGATATAAGTAAAGAATAATATCTTCCTGTTTCGCTGAATAAAACCCCTCTACTTTTGTACATACTAACACTATTACTAAAATAGGGGGTTACCAAATGGCTCTCCATTATCGATGCCGACATTGCGGAACTAAGCTGGGCTCAATCGAGGCACACTCACTGAGTACGGAGCAGTTAGGTTTTAATCAACTTACCGATGAAGAGCGACAAGAGATGATCGTTTATGATTCTGAAGGGGATATGCATGTAAGGGCGATATGTGAAGATTGCCATGAATCGCTGCAAAGAAACCCTGATTTATATGAAAACGATTATATTATTCATTAGCGGAAGAGGGCTTTGGACAAAATCCAAAGCATTTTTCCGTTTGTCTGGAATACCAGGGCACATAAAATTGCCGTTAATAAAGAGGACGCTTGGTGAAATGGCCAAGTTCAAATAAAATGATTACAAATGGTTTTTCGCACGTTAAAGAGAGGGGGGGAAAGAAAATGAATGGATTGCAGAACTTGTTCTCCAAACAAGATGATGTTCATTCGTTAATAGCCGGCATCGATGAAGGGCTTAAAGAGCAGATCGTCTCTGGTCTGACAGGTTCCTCGAGATCACTATTGCTGGCTTCCGTATATGAAAAGACGAATAGGCCTATTTTATTAGTTACCCATAATTTATTGCAAGCACAAAAATTCCATGAGGACCTATCCAGTTTCATTCCCGAGGAAGAATTATATATATATCCAGCCAATGAATTGATTGCGGCTGATTTGAGTGTTGCCAGCCCGGAATTAAGGGCCCAACGAGTAGAGGCATTGAACTTTTGGGCGGAGGGAAAGAAAGGGATTGTCATTGCGCCAATTCCCGGGGTGCGTCGTGTGCTTCCTCCAAAGGATATTTGGAAGAGGCATCAGCTTATCTTTAATTTAGGGGAAGACATCGAGCTTGAACCAACGCTTAATAAATTCATTGCCATGGGTTATAACCGGTCTGAAATGGTCGCTTCTCCAGGTGAATTCAGTATCAGGGGCGGTATAATCGATATTTATCCGATCACCGAACCTAATCCAATACGAATTGAATTATTCGATACCGAAATAGATTCAATAAGAACCTTTTCAAGCGAAGATCAGCGATCCATCGAGAAACTCAAGAAAGTGACGATTGGTCCCGTCAGTGAGGCTTTGCTAGAGACGGAGCATATCGAAAGAATCATAACAAGGCTCGAGAGCGGATTAAGTAAAAGCTTGAAGAAACTTAAAGACGAGAAAACCAAGGAACAGCTGGTTCAAACGATCAGTTATGAACTTGAACAGCTGAAAATGGGGAATATACCCGACAAAATCTTTAAATACTTAAGTTTAGCGTATGAAGATCCAGCTAGTTTAATAGATTATTTACCGGTAAATGGTTTGGTTTTCTTGGATGAAATCAGTAGAATCCAAGAAATCAATGATTCTTTGGAAAAAGAAGAGGCTGGGTGGTACACGGATCTTTTAAGTCAGGGACAAATTATCCATGACATCAAATTAGCTCATCCCATGCAGGAATTAATAATGAAATCCAGCAGGCCGCTTGTATACCTTTCATTGTTTTTACGGCATGTACCGCATACAAATCCTCAGAATATCCTGAATTTTTCCAGTAAACAAATGCAAAATTTCCATGGACAGATGAATGTGTTCAAAGCTGAACTGGAACGTTGGAAAAAAGGGAAATATACAGTCGTCATACTTGGACAGGATGAAGAACGGGTAAAAAAGCTGCATTCGGTTTTAGCCGATTATGATATAGAGGCCGCAGAACTGTTTAATGCGGACAGCATTCTTCCAGGTAAAGTACAGATTTTACGCGGAAGTCTTAATAGCGGCTTTGAATTACCTATGCAAAAATTCAGTATCATTACGGAAACGGAATTGTTTAATAAGAAGTCAAAGAAATCAATACGGAGACAGAAACTATCGAATGCGGAGCGAATCAAGAGTTATTCCGAACTGAAGATTGGTGATTATGTCGTTCATGTTAACCACGGTATCGGAAAATACTTGGGCATTGAAACCCTTACGATAAATGGGGTCCATAAAGATTACCTGAATATTCGTTATCAAGCGGATGACAAATTGTATGTTCCTGTCGACCAAATTGATCTTGTCCAAAAATATGTCGGTTCTGAAGGAAAAGAACCGAAGCTTTATAAGCTAGGCGGAACGGAATGGAAACGAGTCAAAAGTAAGGTTCAATCATCCGTTGAGAACATTGCCGATGATTTAATCAAGTTATACGCAGAAAGGGAAGCGGCAAAGGGCTATGCCTTTTCACCTGATGGTGATATGCAGAGAGAATTCGAAACATCATTCGCTTATAACGAAACGGAAGATCAATTACGTTCCATAGTCGAAATCAAAAAGGATATGGAACGTGAACGGCCGATGGATCGTTTATTATGCGGCGATGTTGGATATGGGAAGACTGAGGTGGCGATCCGGGCCGCTTTTAAAGCCATAATGGATGGCAAGCAGGTAGCATTTCTTGTTCCGACCACAATCCTCGCCCAGCAGCATTATGAAACATTAAGGGAGCGTTTTCAGGATTATCCCATTTCGATCGGTCATATGAGCCGTTTCCGGACTAAAAAACAACAAACGGAGACGATTAAAGGATTGAAGGCCGGCACTGTGGATATTGTCGTTGGCACGCATAGGATTTTATCCAAAGATATCGTGTACCGCGATTTGGGATTGCTTATCATTGATGAAGAACAGCGCTTTGGCGTTACACACAAGGAAAAGATCAAACGGTTAAAAACTAATGTGGATGTACTGACTTTGACCGCGACGCCGATTCCGAGGACCCTTCATATGTCCATGCTGGGCGTGAGGGATCTGTCCGTGATCGAAACACCGCCTGAGAACCGGTTCCCGATCCAAACTTATGTCATGGAGTATAATGGCTCGTTGGTAACGGAAGCCATAGAACGGGAATTGGCCAGGGGTGGTCAGGTTTACTTCCTTTACAATCGGGTAGAGGATATAGCAAGAAAAGCAGAAGAAATTTCCATGCTGGTGCCCGATGCCCGTGTCACCTATGCTCATGGGCAAATGACAGAGCAAGAACTGGAAGCCGTCATGTTCGGCTTCTTAGAAGGTGAATATGATGTTCTGGTAAGTACAACCATTATAGAGACGGGTGTTGATATCCCGAATGTCAATACGCTCATAGTGAATGAAGCGGATAGAATGGGACTTTCACAGCTCTATCAGCTGCGTGGCCGTGTAGGGCGATCCAACCGGGTGGCATATGCATTCTTTACTTATAGGAAAGATAAAGTGCTGACGGAAGTGGCAGAAAAACGTCTTCAATCCATTAAGGAATTTACAGAATTGGGTTCAGGGTTCAAAATCGCGATGCGTGATTTATCCATCAGGGGAGCTGGAAACATTCTAGGGGCTCAACAACATGGCTTCATCGATTCAGTTGGTTTTGATCTGTATTCACAAATGTTGAAAGAAGCGGTAGATGCGAAACGTAATGACCAACCAGCCGAAGAAAAGAACACCCTGGAAATTGACGTTGAAGTGGATGCTTATATCCCTGATGCCTACATAATGGATGGACATCAGAAAATAGAAATGTATAAAAGGTTCAGAGGGATTGCTTCGCTTGAAGAAGTGGAAGAATTACAGGATGAAATGATCGATCGTTTCGGAGAATATCCAGAAGAAGTTTCCTATTTATTCATGATTGCCGAAATGAAGGTATATGCTGAAAAGGCCGGAATTGAAAGCATTAAACAATTAAAGCAGGAAATCAGCATTCTCCTTAGGGAAAAGGTCAGCAGCGATGTGGATGGACAAAAGGTGTTCGAGCTGGGATCGAAGTATGGCCGTATGGTTGGCTTCGGCATGGACGGCAACCGAATGAAGCTGGTCCTGCACATAAAAGGTGTAGAACAAAGCAAATGGCTTAATATCTTATTTGAGATGGCCAAGGGTTTACAGTATGTAAAAAAAGAGACGCAAGCCACTAAAAACTAAAATTGAATGATTATCCTCTTGAAGAAATTTTTTTAGGTACCATGGTAAAAAAATGCAACAAAAAGAAAAATTTTTTCAAAGTGCATAGAACTTACCATTAGAAAAATACTAAGTACAATAGCTGGTGATGATTTTGCTACAAAATGAGGATTTATCAAATCAATTAGATGAAAGTGAGGCAACATTAGATGAAAGCAACTGGTATCGTTCGCCGAATTGATGATTTAGGAAGAGTCGTCATCCCGAAAGAAATCCGCAGGACCCTCCGTATTCGTGAAGGAGATCCACTGGAAATATTTGTAGATAGAGATGGAGAAGTCATCCTAAAGAAATACTCACCTATCAGTGAATTAGGCGATTTTGCAAGGGAATATGCAGAAGCACTTTATGATAGCCTTGGAAACCCAGTTATGATTTGTGACAGGGATACTTACATTGCAGTGGCAGGCGGCTCCAAAAAAGAATACTTAAATAAAAGCGTTAGTGAACTAGTGGAAAAAATCATGGAAGAAAGAAATCCTGTCCTGGAGTCTCCAAATGGACAAATTTCATTCGTTGATTCCAATGATGAAGAGGTCCAATCTTATACTGCAGCTCCAATCATTGCGAGTGGTGACCCGATTGGTGCCGTATTGATTTTCTCTAAAGATAGTACCATTGGTGAAGTGGAACAGAAATCGGTTGAAACAGCAGCAAGTTTCCTAGCTAGACAAATGGAACAGTAACCTTGGACATGCCATTATATTTTTTAAGGTGGAAAGGGCAGCAATCGCGCTGTCCTTTTTGCTCTTTCTAAAAGGCTAACTGGATGGGGGCAGACTCAAGGTGAATATGGAAACTAATTAACAGTATGGGCTGGAATAGAAAAATAACCATTGGAATTATGCTATAATAACTACCACATATGAGTGAAAAGGGGAAAAAGAATGGCTGAAAAGCCTTATAAAACACCAAATGAACTTTTTCGAGGTGCGCTGATTTTGAGCGCAGCAGCGATTATCGTAAAAGTATTGAGTGCGGCCTATCGCATACCATATCAGAACATTGCAGGTGACATCGGGTTTTATATCTATCAACAGGTCTATCCCTTCTACGGTGTTGCTTTTACATTATCAACACTCGGCTTTCCGGTAGTCATATCCAAACTTATTGCAGAACGGGAGTCTTCCAAAAATAACTTTGCGGTCAAGGACATTTTAATGACATCATTCGTCGTCTTAAGTTCGATAGGAGTCATGATGTTTGCTGCACTGTTCCTTGGCGCTGATTGGATTGCAGGATGGATGAAGGATCCGCATTTAGCCGGTCTGCTGAGACTCGTTGCCTATTCCTATTTATTAATGCCGATTTCATCTGTTTTAAGAGGCTATTTTCAAGGAATGAACGACATGCTGCCGACTGCAAGTTCGCAGGTCGCTGAACAATGCATCCGTGTGTTGACGATACTGGTTCTTTCCACAATTTTCGTGTACCAGGGCTACTCTCCTTATGTGGTCGGCGAGGGGGCAGTCCTCGGTTCGATAACCGGCGGCATTACTGGCCTGGTCCTGCTTATTGCTTTCGTTAGTTTAAGAGAAGAATGGAAGCTTTTTTTACGAATGAAAATCAAACCGGTACATTTCATCAAAATTTCCAAAGTCCTGGTTTTTCAAGGGTTAGCCTTTTGCATAACTGGCTTGATCCTTATCTTGTTTCAGTTTGTCGATTCAATGCACCTGTATTCCCTACTGAGGGAAACGGGGATGGGGGAAAGGGAAGCCAAGGAATGGAAAGGGGTATATGACCGAGGACAGCCTTTGCTTCAGCTAGGTACAGTCGTGGCTAATTCTTTTGCGTTGGCGCTTGTACCTATAATATCCGGATTCGTTCAGAGGAAAAGTGAACATGAATTATTGAATAAGATCAAATTGGCGCTTCGTGTAAGTGCGACGCTAGGACTCGCAGCTGCGATCGGGCTGGTGGTGACGATGAAGCCTGTCAATCATATGCTGTTCACGGATACCAAAGGGACAATTACTTTAGCAATTTTCTCTTTATCAATTTTATTCACATCCCTCATAATGGCAGAAGCAGCAGTGATTCAAAGTTTAGGTTATTCGTTCATACCGGTGATCATTACGCTTGTGGGGGTGGGCAGCAAGTGGGCTTTGAACCTTGTTCTAGTGCCTCATTACAAGATCGCGGGAGCAGCCTCGGCAACAGTGCTTGCGTTTATGATCATGACTGTATTATTTTATGTGGTATTGAGAGTACATATTAAAAAGACATTAATTGAAAAGAAACACGTGTTAATAATCTTGAAGAGTACGGTTTACATGGGTACGGCGGTTGTTTTATTCAATAGTTTATTCGAATTGATGTTTTCAGGCGAGAGCCGGTTGTTAGCTACGATCCAAGCTTTGATCGGTGTAGGGATCGGTGCAGCCGTTTTTGTGATGACGGCCATTCGTGCAGGCTTATTTGGAGAAGAAGAACTTTCACTTATACCTGCAGGTTCGAAGCTTAAACGATTTATAATAACGAATAGGAGTATGCGAAATCATGAATGAGATTACGATAATAGGCCTTGGTGCAGGGGATTTAGACCAGCTTCCTCTAGGGATTTATAAAAAATTGATACAAACAGAACAATGTTTCGTCAGAACGATTGATCATCCGGTAATCGGGGATTTGAAAAGGGAAGGAATAAATTTCACGGCGTTTGACGGGATATATGAAAAGCACGACCAATTTGAAGCTGTATATGAAGAAATTGCCGGAACATTATTACAAGAGGCTTCGAACCGTTCTGTTCTATACGCAGTTCCGGGGCATCCCATGGTTGCGGAAAAAACGGTGCAGCTTTTGCTCGAAAAGGGTCCGGCTCTTGGAATAGCCATTAAGCTGGAAGGCGGGCAGAGTTTCCTTGATCCCTTGTTTCAGGCTGTTAGAATCGATCCGATTGAAGGGTTTCAGCTATTGGATGGAACAGATCTTTCACCGGATGATTTGCACATTGCCCAGCATATGATAATCGGACAGGTGTATGACGCATTCAGTGCATCCAATGTGAAGCTGACCTTAATGGAAAAGCTACCGGATGACTACGAGGTATATATCGTTACAGCGGCAGGAAGCAGTCAGGAAAAAGTGACAAAATGTGCTCTCTTCGAACTCGACCGTCAGATGGAGTTAAGTAACTTGACGAGTGTTTATGTCCCGCCTGTTAGCGAAGAAGCTTTACGATATAGGGAGTTTTCTAAGCTGCGGCAGGTCATTGCAGAACTTAGAGGTCCTGACGGATGTCCTTGGGATAAGAAACAAACTCATGAAAGCTTGAAGAAATATCTAATAGAAGAGGCATATGAGCTGATTGATTCCATCGATGAAGAGGACGATGAGGGCATGATTGGTGAACTTGGGGATGTGCTGCTTCAGGTGATGCTTCATTCACAAATCGGTGAAGATGAGGGAATGTTCACGATAGATGATGTGATTGAAGGCATTACGGCAAAAATGATTCGACGCCACCCTCATGTATTCGGAGATGTTGAAGTGAACGGCGAGGAAGATGTATTAGTGAACTGGCAGAAAATCAAAGAAGATGAAAAAGGGAGCGAAACAAAAGCTCCGCAATCCATACTGGATGGTATTGAGAAATCGCTGCCAAACTTACTTCGGGCCGAAGAGTATCAAAAAAGGGCTGCCAAGGTTGGATTTGATTGGGATGAGGTTTCCGAGGCCTGGAAAAAGGTAAGGGAAGAAGTGCAGGAATTGGAAGAGGAAATATTAAGCCCGAACAGGGATGTCGAAAGAATAAAATCAGAGCTGGGCGACCTCTTTTTTGCGCTTGTCAACATTTCACGTTATTATGACATACAAGCGGAAGAAGCCGTCTACAAAGCAAACCAGAAATTCCACCAGCGTTTTACATATATAGAAGAGTGCATTCAAAGGGCAAACAAAAAATTTGAGGATTATACATTGGAAGAACTGGATTCATATTGGGATGAAGCAAAAGCTAAAGGACTTTAATTAAGGGAGAGATTTGAATGTCGATGAGATTGGATAAATTCCTAAAAGTTTCAAGGTTGATCAAGCGCCGCACACTTGCGAAGGAGGTTGCGGATAAAGGGAGAATCACGATTAACGGACAACAGGCCAAAGCAAGTTCGAATGTGAAAGATGGCGATGAGTTGACGGTAAGGTTCGGTCAAAAGCTTGTTACGGTCCGTGTCGATAAAATTCAAGAAACGACGAAAAAAGAAGCGGCTGCAGATATGTATACCATCGTAAAGGAAGAAAAGCTAGCGGAGGAGTAAGGACAGGCTTGGTTCTAATTCCACTCTTACGGACATACACTTGTACAAAATCCGTGGTACTGTGAGGGATGAAAAAATGAGCCAATATATTGATCCGAATGCTGGTTACACAAAAGGAACGACTCAAGAGCATGATGTAACGATGAAAGGCCGCCGTTTACTTGATATTACCGGTGTCAAACAAGTTGAAAGTTTCGATAATGAAGAATTTCTGCTCGAAACGTCAATGGGTTTCTTATCTATCCGGGGCCAAAACTTGCAAATGAAGAATTTAGACGTTGATAAAGGCATCGTTTCCATTAAGGGAAAGATTTTCGACCTTGTTTATTTAGATGAGCAATCAGGGGAGAAAGCTAAAGGCTTCTTTGGCAAATTGTTCAAATGACCTTAACGATCCAATTTTATACGTTGCTTGCGATGATAGGCATGGGCAGTGGCTTTGGAGCTGCCCTGGATACGTATAGCCGGTTCCTGAATCGTTCAGAAAGGAAAAGGTGGATTGTATTCATCCATGACTTCCTTTTCTGGATCATTCAGGGTCTCCTTATTTTTTATGTTTTGTTTTTAGTGAATGAGGGAGAGTTTCGCCTCTATTTATTTTTGGCCTTATTATGCGGTTTTTCAGCTTATCAAGCACTTTTCAAAGGTTTCTATCAACGTTTATTAGAGTTTTTGATTATACTTGTGATAAAGTTGGCGAGGTTTATAGCGAATTCGGTTCACATGCTGATATTTCTACCGATAAAATGGGTATTAGTATCTGTATTGGCCATCATCATCGGAATAGGTAAGTTCGTTTTGGCATTATTAAAATGGGCGGGAAAAATACTTCTCTTTATTTTGACTATATTCTGGAGACCATTAAAATGGATTTTGACTTATATATGGAATTTATTGCCGGTTTTTGTTACGAAAAACGTCGGGAAGTTTTATAATAAAGGAAAAGGGATTTTATTGAAAATAAAGAATTCTATATTTAGAACGCTAAATGGATGGAGAAATAAAAAGAAATGAGGAGCGATAAAAAATGAGTAGCCTGCGTAAAAGGAAAGTGGCAAAAATGGAAAATCCCTACGTCGCTCAACAAGAGAAAAAAGTACAAACCGTAGAAAAAAAGAAGCGTGGTCTAATGCGTAGATTAACCCTTTACTCAGTTTTCGCCGCTGTCTTTTTGATTTTTGCCGTTTCCACCCTCATAACGCAAAATGTTGCACTGGATGAGAAAGTTAAACAAAAGGAAGAAATGAAGGGAAAGTTAGCTGAATTGAAAAAAGACGAGACCCTTCTTAAAGAAGAAATCGTAAAGCTTAATGACGACGATTATATAGCGAAAATAGCCAGACGGGATTATTTCTTATCTGAAAAAGGTGAAATCATTTTTACCCTTCCAAAAGGGAAGGAAGATAGTGACTAATATTGACACTGTTTTTTTACTTTCGTTATAATATAGTGTGAAGAGATTTTTTTAACATTTCTAAGGAGGAACATTTTTTTTATGTCAATCGAAGTAGGCAGCAAGTTACAAGGTAAAGTAACAGGCATAACTAATTTTGGTGCATTTGTAGAGCTACCTCAAGGTTCAACCGGTCTTGTTCATATCAGTGAAGTGGCTGATAACTATGTCAAGGATATCAATGATCATTTAAAAGTGGGCGATACAGTTGAGGTGAAAGTCATCAACGTTAAAGATGGCAAGATTGGCTTGTCCATAAAAAAAGCGATAGACCGTCCTGAAGGTGAGCAAAAACCTGCATACACACCACGTCCGCGCCAAGGAAGAGGGAATGACAGCCGTTCCAAAGACTTCCGCTCGAAAGGTAATGGTTTCCAACCTAAGGAAAACTTTGAGCAAAAAATGGCTAAATTCTTAAAAGATAGCGAAGACCGCTTAACGACCCTTAAACGTAGCACCGAAACGAAACGGGGAGGTCGAGGCGGAAGACGCGGATAAAACTGCTGCTGAAAAATAATAGTTTAGCAACTTTTCCTGTGAAATTATTCATAGTGTAGATAAAGGCAAGCTTGCTGGCTTGTCTTCTTTTAATTATCAACGACATAAAAAAAGCGCCTCTGTACACTTACCGATATAAGTGTGCAGAGGCGCTTTTGATATATGATGACCCGTACGGGATTCGAACCCGTGTTACCGCCGTGAAAGGGCGGTGTCTTAACCGCTTGACCAACGGGCCTTGATTTTAATGAGAAAAGATAGCGGCAGAGGGGATCGAACCCCCGACCTCACGGGTATGAACCGTACGCTCTAGCCAGCTGAGCTACGCCGCCATAATGGTAAGTGCTACTGAAGCACAAGTTATATCTTACAGTCGTGAAGAAAAAATGTCAACAAAAAAAATAAAGTTTGTCGGTTTCCATTTCCTGATTATTTATTCGTGTTATTTTCCGCAAAAATAACCTAAAAACTTTGCTTTTCTTCAAAAAAAAAGGAACACCCGTTTTCGTATTGGAAAAAAAGGTACAAAAACCTGTATACAAATGATTGTTCAAGAAGAATTTCGTCGAACGTTTTTCTTATCCGCTTATAAAATTCTGACAAAAAAATAGACAAGCCCTCTATATAATAAAAACCACTAATACGAATGGGGTGTTGAAATGGAAAAAGTAGAAAGACCTATGATGGAACCTCTTGGAGATGTTCAATTAAAAGAAGCGAAGGCAGGGGCCATCAATTGGATCCAACAACTGCAAATGAAGTCGGAAGACATATTCATAAAAAAAGGTATCTCTTTAGCAATTATCGGTTTTTTATTAGGACGGGCTTTGATTCTTTCGCAGCTTGCACCATTTGGACTTCCGTTTTTCGCAGCCGTTTTCCTCATGAGGCGTGATAGGGCTCCACTGGCTTTATTCGGATTGATTGCAGGTGGGCTGACCGTTCACTATTCAAATAGTTTAGTCATCTTTGCATCGGCGTTCCTGCTCCTGTTATTTCATAAGATCAAGAAGCCCGCCGTGGAAGGACAATTCAAGACAATGTCGATGTACGTCTTTGCTTCACTATTCCTGGTCAACCTTGCCGAGCAATATCTGGTATTTCGAACGATTCAGCTGTACGACTTGATGATGATAGGGGTAGAGGCGGGACTCGCAATGATTTTAACCTTAATCTTCATACAATCCATCCCGATGCTGACCATTCGGACAAAGTCCCAATCATTAAAGACGGAGGAAATCGTCAGTATCATCATCCTGCTGGCTTCGGTGATGACCGGAACCATCGGTTGGATGATATACGACTTATCACTCGACCATATATTCTCGCGATACCTGGTCCTCCTCTTCGGGCTGGCGGGAGGGGCCGCCATAGGCTCCACTGTAGGTGTAGTTACTGGATTGATATTCAGCTTGGCGAGTATTGCAAGTCTTTATCAAATGAGCCTTCTCGCATTTTCAGGGCTTCTGGGAGGTTTGTTGAAGGAGGGAAGGAAGATAGGGGTTGCCGCAGGCCTCTTGATTGCTACATTACTGATAGGTTTATATGGTGAGGGCACCAATAATATTATGGTGACCCTTTATGAATCACTTATAGCTGTAGCCCTATTTATATTGACACCGCCATCCATAATCAACAAAATAGCGAAACATATACCGGGAACAGTCGAGAATTCTGATGAACAGCAGCAGTATGCCCGAAAAGTGAGGGATGTCACCGCTCAAAGGGTGGAGCGATTCTCACATGTATTTGAGGCGCTCTCAAATAGCTTTTCCCAAGTGGATGAAAGGGGGAGATTGGAGGAAGATGAGAAAGAATTCGACTACTTCTTAAGTAATGTAACGGAAAAGACGTGCCAGCTTTGTTTTAAGAAGGAACAATGCTGGTCCAAGAACTTTGATACAACCTATGACGGCATGCAGGAAATTATGCTTCAATTAAGTGAAAATAATGGTCAGCTCCCCCAAAAAACTTCGAAAGAATGGGGGAAATATTGTAGCCGCGGGCCTCAGGTCATTGGGGCGATAGCACAGGAACTTACTTATTTTGAAGCTAACCAAAAATTAAAAAGGCAGGTGAAGGAAAGTCGGAAACTAGTGGCGGATCAACTGCGGGGCGTTTCGGCAGTAATGGATGATTTTGCGAAAGAAATTCAAAGGGAAAGGAAGAATCATCATGTACATGAAGAATCCATTTTGGAAGCCATCCAGGATTTTGGCCTGCACATAGGTCATGTTGAAATATACAGTCTAGAACAAGGAAATGTTGATATAGAGATGAGTGTCCCATACTGCCAGGGCAGAGGGGAATGCGAAAAGTTGATTGCACCCATGCTTTCTGACATTTTAGGTGAAACGATAGTCGTTCATTCAGAAGAGTGTGCAACATATCCAAACGGGCAATGTGAGGTGATATTTAGGTCAGCAAAAAAATTCACGGTCGAAACGGGTGTGGCTCATGCTGCCAAGGGGGGAGGGCTTGTATCAGGAGATAGTTATACGACCATGGAAATTGGCTGCGGCAAATTTGCGATAGCCATCAGTGATGGAATGGGAAATGGGGAAAGGGCCCATTTTGAAAGTACAGAGACATTGAAGCTGCTACAAAAATTTTTACAATCGGGAATAGAAGAAAAAATAGCCATTAAATCCGTAAACTCCGTATTATCTCTACGCACTACCGATGAAATATTTTCGACTCTTGATTTGGCAATGATTGATCTTCAGGACGCAAGGGCTAAGTTTTTAAAAATCTGTTCGATACCGAGTTTCATTAAAAGGGGGGATAGGATAATAAAAATTGAATCAAGTAACCTTCCTATGGGAATCATCCAGGATTTCGATGTTGATGTTGTATCAGAAGAGCTGAAGGCAGGGGACATATTAATCATGATGAGCGATGGTGTGTTCGATGGCCCCTCACATGTCGAAAATATCGAGTTCTGGCTTAAACGAAAAATCAAGGAAATGGAAACAGACGATCCACAGGAAATCTCTGATTTAATATTGGAAGAGGTCATCCGAACAAAAGGGATCATAGATGATGACATGACAGTGGTTACATCGAAAATTAAGCATAACACACCGAAATGGGCATCCATTCCCGTTTCTCCAAAACGTAAAAAGGCCCAGTAGGGGCCGTTTATATACATTAAATAAATAAAACCAAAATGAGGTGGAGAAATGGAAGACGGATGAAAGGTAGAGGGTTGAACTCTTTTCAATCACTTCACTCCATGATGTGACTTGATGCGATGTCTTCTGCGTATAATTTCCCCTTTTTTAGTCAATTATGGTAACAAATTGATAGGAAGGGAGAGCAAAACATGAAAGCAGGAACATTAAGACAGATTTTGCTTATAACCGACGGATGTTCAAATCATGGTGAAGAACCGTCTGCCATGGCTGAATTAGCAAGGGAGCAAGGCATAACCATCAATGTCATAGGTGTCATGGAAAATGATGTGATAGATGAAAAGGGGCTTAAAGAAATTGAGAAGATTGCTGGTTCTGGAGGTGGCGTAAGTCAAATAGTCTATGCTCAGCAGTTGTCCCAAACCGTCCAAATGGTGACTCAAAAGGCAATGACTCAAACTATACAGGGAGTTATCAATCGTGAACTTCAACAAATACTTGGAGATTCAAAAACGATGGAGGATCTTCCGCCTGATAAACGAGGAGAAGTGATGGAGGTGGTCGATGAGCTTGGGGAAACAAGCAAGCTCGAAGTACTGATTCTTGTTGATACAAGTGCAAGCATGAAACATAAACTGCCTACAGTAAAAGATTCCTTATTAGATCTTTCCCTTAGTATGAATGCAAGAATGGGTGACAGCCGTTTTTCCGTATTCGTATTTCCTGGGAAAAGAAATGATGTTGAAAAGTTGCTGGATTGGACCCCGAACCTTGAAGCCTTGACGGCAACTTTTCCTAAGCTTAGTACAGGGGGACTCACTCCGACAGGTCCGGCCATTCGTGAAGCTTTGACATATTTCAATAAAAAACGTTCATTGAGGGGATTGTTATCACATGATGATGAACAATACTTTGAGGAATCAATGTAAACTCCTGCCTGGCAGTTTGGTCACTGGAAAATGGAATAAAAATCAGTACAAAATAATTAAGGAATTGGGGTGTGGAGCGAACGGGATCGTCTATTTGGTTGAAAGCGGAAATCGTCATTATGCTTTAAAGCTCAGTGATAATGGGACGTCCATTATTTCGGAGATGAATATCCTAAAATCCTTTTCAAAGGTCCAGGGGTCTACCCTTGGGCCTTCCTTTTTGGAAGCGGATGATTTCATGAAAACAGGAAAGCAGCTCCCTTTTTATGTCATGGAATATATCCACGGACACGATTTTTTGCGTTTCATCGATAAAAAAGGGTCATCATGGATTGGTGTCTTAATGCTTCAGCTTTTAACAAGCTTGTCTGCCTTGCATACCAATGGATGGGTGTTCGGGGATTTAAAACCTGAGAATTTGATCGTGACTTCACCAGCCTATAAGGTACGGTGCGTGGATGTTGGCGGAACCACCTTAATCGGGCGATCTGTTAAAGAATTCACTGAGTTCTTTGACAGGGGTTACTGGGGACTTGGATCAAGAAAGGCCGATCCGCAATATGACTTGTTCGCTGTGGCGATGATTATAATCAATTCGGCCTATCCTGGACGTTTCCACAAGAAAGGGGAGGGGTATAGACAGCTTAACGACCTGATTAAGCAGAAAAAAGAATTGAACCCGTATAGGAAGATGCTAGATAAAGCACTCCACGGGCAGTATGATTCAGCCCTCCAAATGCGGGAGGATTTGGTCATGGTTCTAAGTAAGCAAAATCATTCGAAGAAAAAGGGCCCGACTCAGGCAGCGGCGGGTCAGCCGCAAACAATACAACCTGCAACGAGACAAGCAAGAAGGTCCCAAAACCATTCAAAAAAGAAAAGTGGCGGATTTTTTGAAACTTTTTTGCTGGTTGCCATCATATCGATGCTCTATGTTCTATACATATATGAACAGTTGTTATGATATAGTTATTAGGTGAAGGACATGGAATAGTTGAAACCATTTCATGATTGAATCGTATAAAACTAATGCCTGTTCATAAAGAAGGAAGATTGTATGTTAAAGGAAAAAGTTCTGAGCACCATTTATAGAAACGAATTGATTAAGGAACACTCGAAGTTGCTAATAGGTGTCTCCGGAGGACCGGACTCATTGGTGCTTCTCCATATCCTTAAGGAAATTCAACCTCTTTTTCGTTACGAGATGATCGTTGCAAGTGTTGACCATATGTTTCGAGGTGAAGAATCCTATGAGGATTACAAATATGTCGAGCATATTTGTGAACGGTGGGGCATTACATTCGAGGGGAAAAGGATCGATGTTCCTGCCCGGATGGAGCAGACGGGGGAAAGTTCACAAATAACGTCAAGAAAGTTGCGTTTTTCTTTCTATGAAGAAATGATGGATAAGCATCAAGCCTCCACGCTTGTCCTGGGGCATCATGGAGATGACCAAATAGAAACGATGCTCATGCGTTTAACAAGAGGGGCGACAGGTAAGGCAAGAGCAGGTATTCCTATAAAGAGACGGTTCCATACCGGGAATCTGATCAGGCCTTTTCTTGAGATCACGAAAAGCCAAATAATCGAATATGCGGGCCTTCATAATATTGAACCAAGGTTTGATCCGAGCAATGAAACGGGTGTCTATGCAAGAAATCGTTTTAGACATGAAGTCCTTCCATTTTTAAAGAAAGAAAATAGAAAGGTTCATGAGCATTTTCAACGATTCAGTGAAGAGCTTTATGAAGATGAAGAGTTTTTTTTGAAAATGGTTTCAAGCAAAATGTCCGAGGTTTGGATCCAACAGGATAAAGATCAAGCGGTTATTCAGATTGATAAGGTTCTCGTGATGCCTAAACCTTTACAAAGAAGGGCGATTCAACTAATATTAAACTATCTTTATTTGGAGAGACCTTCATCGCTTTCGGCATTACATATTGACCAACTTTTAGTTTTGTTTTTGAATCCTCAACCATCTGCAGAATTGCATCTTCCGGAGGGCCTTATTGCGGAAAAATCATATCAAACTTGCACTTTTAGATTTTTTCGGCAAAAAAGCCTTAAATATTCCCTTAATTTACAAATTCCCGGTGAGACTTTTCTTCCGAATGGATATAAGATTAAAGCGCACTATATAAAAGAAGAAATTCCGGTACTTAGTGGAAATCATTCTTTTATTCTTCCCGAATCAGCTGTTCAGTTTCCTCTTACAGTCCGAACCAGGAATGAAGGCGAACGGATGGCCGTCAAGGGATTGGGTGGAACTAAAAAGTTAAAGGATATTTTTATCAATGAAAAGATCCCGAGGCTAGAAAGAAATTTGTGGCCGGTCATCATCGATCAAACGGGAACGGCCATTTGGCTACCTGGTTTAAAGAAATCGAATATTGAGCCGGATATAATTTCTGATGAAAAATCTTTAATCTACTTAGAATATAAAAAAGCTTAATTCTTCTTGGGGGGCAATTAATTACAATGACCATGCAAAACGACATTGAAAAGGTTTTAATATCGGAGGAAGAACTTCAAAAAAAAATCAGGGAATTGGGTGCGCAGCTTGAAGCTGATTACCAAGGTAAGTTCCCGTTGGCCATCGGAGTGCTGAAAGGCGCCATGCCATTTATGTCAGATCTACTGAAACGTGTGGATACACATCTTGAAATGGACTTTATGGATGTTTCAAGCTATGGTAACTCCACTGTATCTTCCGGTGAAGTGAAAATCATAAAAGATCTTGATACATCGGTTGAAGGCCGGGATATTTTAATCATCGAAGATATTATCGACAGCGGTTTGACTCTTAGCTATCTTGCGGAACTTTTCCGTTATCGAAAAGCTAAATCAATTAAAATCGTTACCTTATTGGATAAACCAACAGGCAGGAAAGCGGATATCACTCCGGATTATGCCGGGTTCATCGTTCCGGATGCATTTGTTGTCGGATATGGTCTTGATTTTGCGGAAAAGTATCGTAATCTCCCGTATATTGGCATATTGAAGCCTGAAATTTACTCGAATTAATCGTACCTGTTTGAAAGAGAAGACCAGATAAAAACAGCGGTGTTAAATTATTGTAATTCATTAATTTTGTATGATAGTATTTACTATAGTTTGTTTACCCGTGGGAGGAGGTAAGGGATGAATCGGATCTTCCGTAATACCATATTTTATTTACTGATCTTTTTGGTCATCATTGGGATTGTAAGCATTTTTAATAATAACAATGAACCAACGGAGAAAATGACCCAAGATGAATTCTATAAGCATTTGGAGAATGGGGATGTTACTGCACTGACGATGCAGCCCGAAAGCAGTGTATTTGAAATCACAGGAAAGCTCAAAGGTTATGAGGAAAACAAATTCTTTGTGACGTACGTGCCTTTCAGTGAATATTCTCAAAGTAGAATCAATGATGCCGTAACCAAGTTGGATAAGGACATCATCACTGTTGAACCTCCAGAAAAAACAAGTGGCTGGGTGACATTTTTCACTTCCATCATTCCATTTGTAATCATTTTTATCCTCTTCTTCTTTTTACTTAACCAAGCTCAGGGCGGCGGCGGTGGCCGCGTCATGAACTTCGGGAAAAGTAAGGCGAAATTGTATAATGATGATAAGAAAAAAGTACGCTTCAATGATGTTGCCGGAGCGGACGAAGAAAAGCAGGAACTTGTCGAGGTTGTTGAATTCTTGAAAGATCCTCGCAAATATGCCGAGCTTGGAGCCCGTATTCCTAAAGGGGTACTTTTAGTTGGGCCTCCTGGTACAGGTAAAACTTTACTTGCACGAGCAGTGGCTGGTGAAGCCGGAACTCCTTTCTTCTCAATCAGTGGTTCTGATTTTGTTGAAATGTTTGTGGGCGTCGGTGCATCCCGTGTTCGTGATTTGTTTGAAAATGCTAAGAAGAATGCACCATGTATCATCTTTATCGATGAAATTGATGCAGTCGGACGTCAACGTGGTGCAGGTCTTGGTGGCGGTCACGATGAACGTGAACAGACATTGAACCAACTACTGGTGGAAATGGATGGTTTCGGTGGTAATGAGGGAATCATAATCATCGCCGCGACTAACCGTGCTGATGTATTGGATCCAGCTTTATTGCGTCCAGGACGTTTTGACCGTCAAATAACGGTAGGCCGCCCTGATGTTAAGGGCCGTGAAGAAGTTCTGAAGGTGCATGCACGAAATAAACCATTAGCAGAAACAGTCGATTTGAAAGCAATCGCTCAGCGTACTCCAGGATTTTCTGGTGCAGATCTTGAAAACTTACTGAATGAAGCGGCGCTTGTAGCTGCCCGTCAAGATAAGAAGAAGATCGACATGTCCGATTTGGATGAAGCTTCGGATCGCGTTATCGCTGGACCTGCCAAGAAAAACCGTGTCATTTCCAAAAAGGAAAGAAATATCGTAGCGTGGCATGAAGCAGGCCATACCATTATTGGATTGGTTCTGGATGATGCCGAAGTCGTTCATAAAGTTACGATTGTCCCTCGTGGTCAAGCTGGCGGTTATGCAGTTATGCTGCCGAAAGAAGATCGTTTCTTCATGACGGAACCTGAGCTTAAAGATAAAATCGTAGGTCTATTGGGTGGCCGTGTAGCCGAAGAGGTTACATTCGGAGAAGCGAGTACCGGTGCGCATAACGACTTCCAACGTGCAACGGGCATAGCTCGGAGCATGGTTATGGAATATGGCATGAGTAAACTCGGACCACTTCAATTCGGTAATTCACAAGGTCAGGTCTTCCTTGGCCGAGATTTCAACAATGATCAAAACTATTCAGATGCAATAGCATATGAAATTGATCTTGAAATTCAACGTATCATCAAGGAAGCTTACGAAAGATGTAAGACGATTCTTACTGAAAATCGTGAAAAACTTGATTTGGTTGCAAAAACCTTGCTTGAAGTGGAAACACTTGATGCTGAACAAATCAAAAGTTTATTCCATAATGGTAAATTGCCAGAACGGGATTATACAGCCCTTAATGGGAATTTAACCACTGATGAGAATGTCAAGGTGAACATCAATACGAAGAAGGAAGAAAAAGAGGCCCTATTAGATCCATTGGATAAGAGAGGACCTGAGGACCTTGAAATAACGGAGGAAGGATTGAATACTCCTCCAATCAAAGAAGGTGCGCCTCAAGATCAGCCGCTTTCCTTCCCGAACGAAGATGACAATAAAAAGTCTTAAATTGACTGGATTCAAAAGGGTATTTCCGCCTCGGAAATACCCTTTTCTTCACTCTTGAATTAAATATGATGAAGTTTCTGGGATACCTTTCGAAAAGTGCGACTAATAGCGTGGTGAAATAACAGTGTGGTATGATGTTGGAGAATAATTTACCGGAGTGATGAAACGATGATTTTTGTATTGGATGTTGGGAATACGAATACTGTATTAGGCGTATACGATGAAGATATTTTAAAATATCATTGGCGAATTGAGACTAACCGTCACAAGACAGAAGATGAGTATGGAATGGTCATAAAGTCTTTGCTGCAACATGAAGGTCTTTCGTTTGATCAATTTGATGGAATCATCATTTCTTCGGTAGTTCCGCCAATTATGTTTGCGCTTGAACGAATGTGCAAAAAATACTTTGGTATTAAACCGCTTATAGTTGGACCTGGAATAAAAACTGGCTTGAATATTAAATACGAAAATCCGCGTGAGGTGGGTGCGGACAGAATCGTTAATGCCGTCGCAGGCATCCAGGAATATGGAAGTCCTCTCATTATCGTGGACTTTGGCACGGCAACTACATATTGCTATATAAATGAGGATAAACAATACATGGGCGGAGCCATTGCTCCGGGTATAAATATTTCCACTGAAGCACTTTATTCAAAAGCAGCCAAACTTCCAAGAATAGAAATCAGCCGGCCAGAAGGGATAATTGGGAAAAATACGGTGTCCGCCATGCAGGCTGGTATTTTATATGGGTATGTTGGACAGGTAGAAGGAATCGTTAATCGAATTAAGGAGCAAAGTAATCTAGAACCGACGGTAATAGCAACAGGTGGATTGGCTACCTTAATTGCCAATGAGTCTACTGTGATTGACGTAGTGGAGCCATTTTTGACCTTGAAGGGGCTGCAGTTGATTTATAAACGTAATCGTGAGCAAGTGAAGAAGTAACACAAAGCATGAAAGGAGCAAAATAAATGAAGGATTATCTAATAAAGGCGTTAGGTTATGAGGGACAGGTTCGGGCATATGCTGTTTCAACAACAGACACGGTAGGAGAAGCTCAGCGGCGCCATTATACATGGCCTACTGCTTCAGCTGCCCTTGGACGGGCGATGACGGCAGGCGTTATGATGGGCGGAATGTTAAAAGGTGAAGAAAAGCTGACGATTAAAATCGAGGGCGGTGGACCGATTGGTTCCATCCTGGTCGACAGCAATGCAAAGGGAGAAGTCCGCGGATATGTCACCCACCCGCAAACTCACTTTGATTTGAATGAGCAAGGAAAGCTTGATGTAAGGAAAGCGGTGGGTACCGATGGATTGTTGACTGTTGTCAAAGATATCGGTCTTCGTGATTACTTTTCAGGTCAGGTACCGCTTGTATCGGGAGAATTAGGTGAAGATTTCACATATTACTTTGTTACTTCCGAACAGGTGCCTTCATCTGTGGGGGTTGGGGTCCTGGTTAATCCGGATAATTCAATCCTTGCAGCGGGTGGATTCATCATCCAGTTGATGCCGGGTACATCCGAAGATACAATTTCAAAAATCGAAAATCGACTAAGCACGATAACTCCTGTTTCTAAGATGATTCAAAGCGGCATGACTCCTGAAGAAATCCTAACCGAGATTTTAGGTGAGGGCAATGTGAATATACTAGAAAAAATGGATGTCCAATTCTCCTGTCAATGTTCTAAGGAAAGAATTGCAAATGCATTGATTAGCCTAGGGCAAGCTGAGATTCGGGATATCATTGATACAGATGGACAAGCGGAAGCACATTGTCATTTTTGTAATCAGACCTACCAATTCTCGAAGGAAGAACTCGAGGAACTAGAAGCGGAAACCAAAAAATAATATACGGGGGATAAGGGTTTGCCAAAACAAAAGCTTCGGGCGATTATTGCTGCCCTTGCCTTGTTGAACCTATTGACTATCATTATCTTTGTCATAAAACCACTAATCATGTCAAAATCCGTCATCGGGGAAGAAACGGCCGCAAAGGTTGGATCCAAGGATATTTCCCGGGACGCATGGATTAATGAGCTCGAAAACAGATATGGGGAAGATGTACTTGAGGAAATGGTCGATAAAGAGGTCGTGAAACAGGCAGCTGAAAAATACAAAGTGAAAATTTCGGATGAAGAGCTTGATCGGGAACTTAAAATGATGAAAACGATGTATGGGACTGCCGGTCAGAACCTTAATAAAAGTAACGATCAACTGAGGCAGGAAATTCAGTCGAGTCTCCTCCTCGAGAAGCTCCTCACCAAGGACGTTTCGGTCTCCGAAACGGCTATGCGGAATCATTATGATAATAATAAGGATATCTACAGAATCCCTACGGCTTTCCATATTTCCCATATTACCTCGTCTACAAAAAAGCAAGCGGACCAAATCGAACGTGAACTGGAGAAAGGCGTCTCCTTTGATGTCTTAGCGATGGAAAAGTCCCTTGATGAATTCACTGCAAATCAAGGAGGCGACATGGGTTATATATCACAGGATAGCGAGCAAGTCTCCAAGGAATACATTACCGCTGCCGAGAATTTGAAGGTAAAAAAGTGGAGTGATCCGATTCAAACGGAAGATGGCTGGGCCATTATCTATCTGCATGAAAGAATAGAGGGCAAGCAGTATGAATATGATGAAGTTAAAGACAAGATTCACCGCCAAATAGCTCTTGAACAGATTCAGGCACCGGTCTCAGGGAAAGTTTTCTGGGACGAATTTGATGTAGAATGGTTTTATGGATTGAAAGAAAAAAAGTAGGTCAATGGTTGTGTGAGAAAATTTAGAATATAGTATATAATCATTGACAATGAACTATAAAAACTGGTAACTTTAAATAAATAAAACCAATAAACATACTCGGTATTTGAAATGATAAGGAGTGGAGAAAATGGCACGTATAGCTAATTCTGTAATCGATTTAATTGGACAAACGCCTATTGTGAAGTTAAACAAGCTTCAAAATGAAAACAGTGCAGATATCTATCTGAAACTTGAGTATTTTAACCCAGGCAGTAGTGTAAAAGACCGTATCGCCCTTGCGATGATCGAAGCGGCAGAAAAAACTGGTACCCTTAAGCCAGGTGATACGATCATTGAACCTACAAGCGGAAATACTGGAATAGGACTTGCGATGGTAGCAGCGGCAAAGGGCTATAAATCAATTCTGGTAATGCCGGAGACGATGAGTTTGGAACGCCGTAACTTGCTTCGTGCTTATGGCGCAGAATTAGTTCTTACTCCCGGACCTGAAGGAATGAAGGGTGCAATCGCAAAGGCGACTGAGCTGTCTAAAGAAAAAGGTTACTTCATTCCACAGCAATTCGAGAATGTAGCCAACCCTGAAGTTCATCGGAATACTACAGGACCTGAAATCGTTGAAGCCTTTGGTGATGAAGGTCTGGACGCATTCGTTGCCGGAATCGGTACTGGCGGAACCATAACAGGTGCTGGTGAAGTGCTGCGTGAAAAATACCCTGACATTAAGATTTACGCTGTTGAGCCTGCGGACTCTCCGGTATTATCGGGTGGGACTCCAGGACCTCATAAAATCCAAGGAATCGGTGCAGGCTTCGTCCCGAGTATTTTGAATACAGATCTCTATGACGAAATCATTCAAGTCGATACAGAGGAATCGTTTGATTATGCCCGCCGTGCAGCAAAAGAGGAAGGAATCCTTGGTGGAATTTCTTCTGGTGGCGCAATTGCGGCTGCCATTAAAGTGGCTGACAAACTGGGAAAAGGCAAAAAGGTACTTGCTATCATACCAAGTAATGGTGAACGCTACTTAAGTACGCCATTATATAACTTTGAGTAAGACAAGACATTAAAAATTAGAAGCGGAGTTCCTTAGGGGCTTTGCTTTTCTTTTTGTAGTAAAGTCTGCAGAAGCATGCCATATCTTCATGGAACTTGCGCTATGCCTATGTAAATGGGTAAACTCGTATATATAGATTTCTTTAGGCGAAGGAGAACGATGGATGTCATTAGCTGGAGCGTCAAAAATAAAATGCGGTTCATTTGATTTGGATTACAGCAATAGAACCTTAATTATGGGGATTTTGAATGTTACGCCCGACTCCTTTTCGGATGGCGGGAAATATAATCGGATAGATGCCGCTTTGAAGCATGCTGAACGGATGGTAAACGACGGAGCGGATATATTGGATGTAGGCGGAGAGTCCACCCGTCCTAACTATGAGAGGATAACGGATGAAGAGGAAATAGAGAGAGTCGCCCCGATTATTGAAGCCATATCCCGAAATATTGAAGTACCGATATCGGTCGATACATATAAATCAAGAGTAGCCGAAGCGGCGGTAAAAGCAGGAGCACATATATTAAATGACATTTGGGGAGGTAAGGCCGATTCCTTGATGTCAAAGGTTGCTGCGGAATATAAGGTGCCGATTATCCTGATGCATAATAGGGATAATATGAGTTATGGACATTTTGTTCGTGATGTACTTCAAGATTTATTCGAAAGCATCATGTTGGTAAAGGATGCGGGAGTCAAGGATGAAAACATCATTCTCGATCCGGGAATTGGCTTTGCGAAAGATTTAAAGTTAAATTTGGAAATGATGAGGAATCTTGATAAGCTTGTATCATTAGGATATCCCGTACTGCTAGCCACATCAAGAAAGTCCATGATTGGACATGTTCTGGACCTGCCGCCTAGTGAGCGGATGGAAGGAACAGCCGCCACGATCTGCCATGGCATTCAACAAGGCTGTCAAATGGTTCGTGTACATGATGTGAAGGAAATGGCACGGACTGCAAAGATGATGGATGCTCTATTAGGAAAAGGTGAATGAAATGGATAAGATATATGTGAATAAAATGGAGTTTTACGGTTATCATGGAGTTTTTCCGGAAGAAACGAAGCTTGGTCAGCGGTTTAAAGTGGATTTAATCGTCCATACTGACTTAGCCAAGGCTGGGAAGAATGACAACCTTGAAGACTCAATCAACTATGGTGAGTTATATGAAGTGTGTAAAAGTGTTGTTGAGGGAAAGCCTTTTAAGTTAGTGGAAGCTGTTGCTGAAAAAATTGCCTCTGAACTACTTAATAAATATTCTTCCATCGAGACATGCACCGTGAAGGTTTATAAACCAGATCCTCCAATAGCAGGTCATTATGATTCGGTTGCTATAGAGATTGTAAGGGGACGCTGATTGTGGTAAATATTGCTTACCTTTCAATAGGGTCGAACTTAGGGGATCGCCTTGAAACATTCCAAAGGGCCTTCCTATTATTGTCTGAAAATCCGCATATCAAGTTGGTGGCCTGCTCTTCATTATATGAAACAGACCCAATAGGATATGAAGATCAGGACTGTTTTTTAAATGCTGTCCTTAAAGTGAAAACCGATTTGGAACCCGAAAAATTACTTCACGCTTGTATGAAAATCGAACAAGAATTAGGGAGAAAAAGGGAAATTAGGTGGGGTCCTCGTACTTTAGACCTTGACATTTTGTTATATAATCATGAAAATATTGAGACAGAGATTCTTTCAGTCCCGCACCCTCGTATGCACGAGAGGGCTTTTGTTATCGTGCCATTAATGGAAGTGGATCCTGATATATCACCTCCGCAAATGCATGCACCTTTGAGCGACCTGCTTGAACAGATTTCGGATAAAGAAGGAGTTCGATTATGGAAGGTGAAAAATGGGGAAGGCGTATTCGCGCTTTTCGAAAGTTAAAGGGTTATACCCAGGAAGGGTTTGCGAAAGAAATAGGCGTTTCCGTTTCCTTGTTGGGAGAAGTTGAACGAGGGAACCGCAACCCTTCAGAAGCATTTTTACTGGAAGTGGCAGAAATTCTTCAAGTTTCCATTGAGGAGCTTCAGCCACCTGAGGATAAATGAAAGAATGTTATAGGAGGCACACCGTGTTAAAAATAGGCAATATAGAAATGAAGAATCCGGTAGTGCTAGCACCGATGGCGGGAGTCTGTAACTCGGCATTCCGCTTGACTGTCAAGGAATTTGGTGCTGGCCTTGTTTGTGCGGAGATGGTCAGTGACAAGGGAATCGTTCTTCAAAATGCTAGAACGATGAATATGCTTTATATAGATGAAAGAGAAAAGCCGTTAAGTTTGCAAATCTTTGGCGGAGAAAAGAAATCTTTGGTCGAAGCAGCACAATTTGTAGATAAAAACACAAATGCTGACATCATTGATATCAACATGGGCTGCCCTGTCCCTAAAATCACTAAATGTGATGCGGGTGCAAAGTGGCTCCTCGATCCAAACAAAATTTATGAGATGGTTTCAGCGGTGGTTGATGCTGTTGAAAAGCCGGTAACGGTGAAAATGCGCATAGGCTGGGATGATGAGCACGTTTTTGCGATTCAAAATGCCCAGGCTGTTGAACGCGCAGGCGGTAAAGCTGTTTCCATGCATGGCAGAACACGAGTTCAAATGTATGAAGGAAAAGCTAACTGGGACATCATCCGTGAAGTGAAGAAATCAATTAATATTCCCCTTATCGGTAACGGTGACGTGGAAACTCCACAGGATGCGGAAAGAATGCTGAAGGAAACGGGTGTTGATGGAGTCATGATCGGCCGTGCAGCTCTAGGTAACCCGTGGATGATTTACCGTACTGTAAAATATCTAGAAACCGGTCAACTGATGGATGAACCTTCCGTTCGTGAAAAGATGGAGGTTTGCGTGCTTCATATGGATCGTCTAATTGCATTGAAAAATGAAAATGTCGCTGTTCGTGAAATGCGTAAGCATGCTTCTTGGTATTTAAAAGGTGTTAAAGGGAATGCTAAGGCTCGCAAAGGGATTAATTATTGTGAAACAAGGGAAGATGTTGTTAGCCTTCTATATGGACTTGTTGATGATATTGAAGCGAAGCAACAAAATATCCAAATGGTCTGATGTTTGACATTACCTTCCTATTTTCCTATAATACGCTTATCTTAAACTGCCAGTAATCCTGGCAGTTTTTATATGTACATAAACAATGTTTTAAGATAAAAAGCTGTTGAATTCCTTTACTTTATGTAAGAATAAATATGTATGCAAAAGAATTTCTGATTAATTATATAATGCATTTATTAATAAAGATGGAGATGATTTTCGTGAGTCATGAAGAATTGAATGACCAACTGCAGGTAAGGCGCGATAAAATGCAGGCCATGATGGATAATGGACAAGACCCTTTCGGGAGCAGATTCGAGCGCACGCATAACACTCAGGAGATAGTCAGTGCTTATGGTGAATTAGAAAAAGAAGATCTTGAAGAAAAAGAAATTGAAGTTACAATCGCTGGCCGTGTCATGACGAAGCGTGGAAAAGGGAAAGCGGGATTTGCCCATATCCAGGATATTAGCGGTCAAATCCAAATCTACGTCCGTTTAGATAACATAGGAGAAGATTCTTACCAAATTTTCAACCAAACGGATCTTGGCGATATCGTAGGGGTAACTGGCGTTATTTTCAAAACGAAAGTCGGGGAACTTTCCATTAAAGCTAAAGAATATGTGTTCCTTGCTAAAGCGCTTCGTCCGTTGCCTGATAAATTTCATGGCCTAAAGGATGTTGAAGAGCGTTACCGGAAGCGTTATGTCGATTTGATTACAAATGAGGAAAGCAAAAACACATTGATCATGCGCAGTCGTATTGTACAAGCCATGAGACGGTATTTGGACGATCATGGATACCTTGAAGTGGAAACGCCTCTACTGCACTCTGTTGCTGGTGGAGCTGCGGCACGCCCTTTCCTTACTCACCATAATGCCTTGGATATGCCTTTGAATTTAAGGATTGCCATCGAACTTCATCTAAAACGCTTAATCGTCGGCGGATTGGAGAAAGTTTATGAAATTGGCCGGGTTTTCAGAAATGAAGGAGTATCCACAAGACACAATCCTGAATTCACATTGATCGAATTATACGAGGCATATGCGGATTACCAAGATATCATGAGTTTAACGGAAAACCTGATTGCCCATATCGCTCAAGAAGTTCTGGGGACGACTACCATCCAGTATGGGGAGTATGAGATAGAGCTAAAGCCGGAATGGAAACGACTTCACATGGTTGATGCTGTAAAAGAATATACTGGTGTGGACTTTTGGACTCAAATGAGTAAAGAAGAAGCGCAGCAGCTCGCTAAAGAAAATGGGATTGAAGTTAAGGAATCCATGGAGTTCGGCCATATCGTAAATGAATTCTTTGAACAGAAGGTAGAAGATAAGTTGATTCAACCTACATTCATCTATGGCCATCCAGTGGAAATCTCTCCTTTAGCAAAGAAAAATCCGGAAGACTCCCGTTTCACAGATCGTTTTGAGTTATTCATTGTAGGTAGGGAGCATGCAAATGCCTTCACGGAACTAAATGACCCAATTGATCAACGTCAACGCTTTGAAGCTCAATTAAAAGAACGAGAGCAAGGTAATGATGAAGCCCATGAAATGGATGAAGATTTCTTGGAGGCGTTAGAATATGGAATGCCGCCAACTGGCGGACTTGGAATTGGTGTTGACCGTTTGGTTATGCTATTGACCAATTCTCCGTCTATACGTGACGTCCTGTTATTCCCGTTGATGAGACACCGCTAATTTAAGCAAAATGAATATTGATTGCAGGCCGAATTCGGATGGCTGGGATCATTGGGCGTAGCTCATGATCCTGGTATGTCCCATTCGGTTTTTGTTTTTTTATTATAATTTCATGTCTTTTAATAGAATGGATTCTAGGGCTTGAAATAAAAACAACATTATCCCAAAAAAACTTTTTAAAAAGTATTGCGCAGTTAACGTAATGGTGTTATATTTATATCTGTCGTTACGAACGAGTTGCAAACATATTACAAACTTTTAAAAAGTTTTAAAAAGTTGTTGACTTGCAGTGATGAAAATGTTATTATAAATAAGCTGTTCCGAAAGATATTGCTCTTTGAAAACTGAACAAAACAAAGCGCCAACGTTAAATTTTTAGTGAGCACACACTATTAAAAAAGCAAATGAGCAAGTCAAACATTTCTTCGGAGAGTTTGATCCTGGCTCAGGACGAAC
>NZ_JAGGQN010000041.1:0-64279 GCF_018613275.1 Bacillus sp. ISL-4 | reverse complement strand
TTTTGGCCGCCCATCATCATGAATCCATCATATGATTCTTCTGACTCATCTTCATATTGGAATGGCATCTCCATCCCCATATGAGACTGTTTCGGTGACATCCCTGGGTATGGGGCCTGCTGCTGTGATTGAACGGATTGATATTGGTGATAATCTGGATGGTGATGTACATTAGCATCCATTTTTTTGTTCCCTTGATACTGCCCCTTCACTTCCGGCCCATAAGTTCCAAGTAACCCCTTATTACAGCCGCAATCCTCCTCATCCTCACCGACAGGCTGGGAATAATGCTGAGGGAAGTTTTGATTGTATGAAGAAGGCGATTCGCCTGGTGACTCATAATCTTGTTGCATATATGAACCTGCTGCCTGAGCTTGTTGATTCATCCCTCCATAATAATGATGCGGAACCGGTGCGGAGGCTTGATATGGATAATGTTGCTGGCTTGTTGCATTCATGCTCGCCCCTTGGACGAATCCTTGATCCATCATTTGCATGTCAGGAGACTCCCCCCAAGCATCAGAGCTCTCTTCCATCATTTGATAACCTTGTATTTCCGGAGCCGCCTGATACCCTTGTGCGCCTTGATATGGTGCTTGCATGCCTTGCATGTGCATTTGCGCCCATGGTGGCGGCTGAATACAATAACCGCTTCCAGGCAAGATTGGCGTTACTGGAATACAATCATCCACCGGCTCACTATATTCCTGAGCTGGCTGTACAGCTGGCTTTTTCTTCTTTTTGGTTACTGGCGCTTCTTTTTTCTTTGGTAAAGGTGGTGGTGCTGGAGGCTTTTGCACACTCATATTGGTCATGTTGACCATATAATAATTATTGATGTCGATCTCCGGAATCACCGGCATGGGCACTGGCACTTCTTTTGGAACGATTACTTGCTTTTCTTTAATGATTGGCTTTGGCTGAACGATTTGCTGCTCTTTCTTACCTGGCTGTGGAACGATTTTCTGCTCTTTTACTGGTTTTTGAATGATAGGTTGCTCTTTTATCGGCTGTTGAAATTTTGGCTGCTCTTTTACCGGCTGTTGAAATTTCGGCTGTTCTTTTACTGGTAGTTGAAATTTCGGCTGTTCTTTAACGGCCGGTTTTTGCATAATTTGCTGCTCTTTCTTAGGTGCTGGCTGAGGCTGGAACTGTTGAATTTGGGATTCTTTCATTCCCGGCTGAATATTCACGTTTGGTTTACCCGTTTCTTTTATTACAGCTCCGGATGTCCCTGGTATTTTAATTTTCATTCCGGGCATCATCATGTCCGGGTTGCTCAATTGTGCGTTAACTTTTTTAAGTTCTTCAAAACTGACGCCGTATTTTTTGGCGAGTTTCCAAAGTGTATCGCCTTTTTGGACTATATGAATTTTCACGCTGTTAACCCCTCCTGTGCATATGTCCATATATTCTATGAAGCAGTGGGTGAATTGCTATTATTTTTATCATGAAAACTTATGCGTGAAAAATGACTTTTATGATTGGATCAATGATTTAGGGACATAGAAGGTACTTTTTTGGAGAGGAAATAAATGATGGAACATCTCGAAAAAGGAAGTTCACCCCTTTGGATTCCATTCCTGAAACGCTTCTTTCAGGCTTCTGTCTAAACTCATGGAAATCCGGGTATAAGAAATTAAATGACCTAAGGCTTAGTCTTCAGGTACTTATCTTACATCCCTGGGGGTAATAATAATGAAATGGAAAGGTAGACAGGGCAGCTCGAACGTCGAGGACAAAAGAGGCATGAGCGGAAAAGGCATGGCCGGAATCGGCGGAGGGGTCGGATTGGTAATTGTCTTGATCATGACGCTCCTTGGCGGTAATCCAAGCGAATTGCTAGGCAGCTTGAATACCACTGAATCAAACAATGGCGGCTCTTATGTCGAAAGTGATGAAGAGAAGGAACTTGCGCAGTTCGTATCTGTCGTCCTTGCAGAAACGGAGCAGGTCTGGACAGAAGAATTCCGTAAGAATGGACTGGAATATAAGGAACCGAACCTTGTCCTGTATTCGGGTAGTGTCGAATCGGCATGCGGGATGGCAGCTTCTTCGGTAGGGCCATTTTATTGTCCGGGTGACATGAAACTATATATTGATCTCAGCTTTTATCAAGAGTTAAAGCAAGAATTCCAGGCACCCGGGGATTTCGCCATGGCCTATGTCATTGCCCACGAAGTCGGACATCACGTTCAAACACTTTTAGGGACAACGGAAAAGGAAATGCCCGATCGTTCAAAGGTCAGCGAGACCGAATATAATAGGTTTTCTGTCCGTCTTGAATTACAGGCCGATTATTTGGCTGGAGTTTGGGCACATCATGTCCAAGGAGAGAATTTGCTTGAAGAAGGCGATCTTGAGGAGGCCTTGAATGCAGCAAGTGGTGTGGGGGATGACCGTATCCAAGAAAAAGCACAAGGGTACGTGGTGCCAGACAGCTTCACGCATGGTACTTCCGAACAGAGGAAACGGTGGTTCAATAAAGGTTTTAAATCCGGTGATATGAATGAAGGCAATACTTTTAAAGCGAATAACCTTTAAAAGTTCTTACCTGTTTCGATTACATAATAAAAAGGGGGTCTAATCCCCCTTTTTATTATGATCCAAAATCTTTTTAGAAAGCACTGACTTTAAACGCGCTCCAGCATTCTGTTTAATGCTAGGATGGCATTATCCGCAATGTTCTTTTCCACTTTTATCGGATTGATGATGGTACCTTCTTCAATGGATTCAAGCGCCCATAGCAGGTGAGGCAGATCAATCCGGTTCATTGTAAGACATGGACACATATTCGGATTTAACGAGATGATGTTCTTGTCAGGATTATTGGCGATTAGACGCTTGACAAGGTTCATTTCCGTGCCGATTGCCCAAGAACTACCTGGTTCGGCTTTTTCGATCATATTTATGATGTACGATGTCGAACCCGCATAATCTGACAGGGCGACTACCTCACGGCGACATTCGGGATGAACGATGATATTCATTTCAGGCTGCTCCGCTCTAAGCGTTTCAATATTCGCCGTAGTGAAATTTTCATGGACTGAACAATGTCCTTTCCAAAGAATTACCTTCAGATCTTCCAGTTCCCCTTCATAGATCAATTCATCCTTATGCGGATCCCAGACAGCCATTTCATTCAATGGGATTCCAAGGTCAAAGGCGGTATTCCTCCCAAGATGCTGATCGGGAAGAAAAAGGATTCTTTCTTTTTGCGAGAGGGCCCACGAGACCATCCCCTGTGCATTGGAAGACGTCACCGTCGCCCCGCCATTTTTCCCTACAAAAGCTTTGATGGCCGCAGTGGAATTCACATAAGTTAGCGGAAGGATCGTATCGCCAAATACATCCTGAAGCTTTGTCCACGCCCGTTCCGTTTGTTCAATATCGGCCATATCCGCCATGGAGCAGCCTGCACGCATGTCAGGAAGGATAACCGTCTGCCCTTCTTCCGTCAAAATATCCGCTGTTTCAGCCATGAAATGCACGCCACAAAACACGATATAATCTGCTTCGCGATTTTGCGCGGAAAGCTGTGCCAATTGAAGTGAATCCCCCGTTGAATCCGAAAATTGAATGACTTCCTCCCGTTGATAATGATGACCTGGGATATAAAGACGGTTCCCCATTCGTTTCTTAATGTCATGGACCCGATTCTCCATCTCTTCCTTTGTCATCGTTTTATACTTTTCAGGCAATGCATTTCCTGCTGTTTTAGCCATCTCCAAAATGTTCATTTCAATATCCCCTCCTGCTCTTTGACCTTTGCGCTAATATCAAGTGCTCTGACACTGTGCGTCAAGCTGCCCAACGAAATATAATCTACCCCTGTTTCCCGATATGAGGCTAGATTGTCTAAATGGATCCCTCCAGAAGCTTCAGTTATGATGTGGGCGGGAACCAATTTAATCAGTTGCTTGATTTCTTCGGGGCTCCGATTATCGAACATGATGATATCTGCACCGGCTTCCACAGCTTCAAGCACCTGTTGTGGTGATTCCGTTTCCACTTCCACTTTAGTGGTATGTCCCAGTTTGGATTTTACCGTTTGAATCGCTTTCGTTATGGACCCAGCGAAAGAAATATGGTTGTCCTTTATCATGACTGCATCATACAGACCATATCGGTGATTGAATGCCCCGCCGGAACGGACCGCATATTTTTCAAGCATCCGCAGGCCTGGTGTAGTTTTCCTCGTATCACAAGCTCTCGTCTTCGTCCCCGCTAAAATCTTGGCAGCTTTATGAGCCTGTGTTGCAATGCCGGACATACGCTGCACTAGATTCAAAACGACCCGTTCCCCTTTTAAAAGGGAGGCCATATCGCCGGTCATTTTCGCAAGCTGCTGTCCTTCTTCGAAAACTTCGCCATCTTGAACAAAAAGGAAAACCTTGATTTGCTCATCCAACAATGCAAATCCCGTCTTGATGACGTCCTCTCCACTAAAGACCCCGCCTTCTTTTGCAATGAATGTCAAAGTTCCTTGTTCACCTTGATCAAAAATCGTATCACTCGTTACATCGCATTCCCCTATATCTTCCATTAAAAATTGTTGCAGCATCTGCTTAAGCTTCAATATATTCATATAGTCGTCTCCCTTTCACTCGGTTTTTTACATCCGTGCAAGCAAGGATAACCGAATTTTCAAGCCATTGAGCGTCATCTTCGTTTGGATAGTCACTGCGGAAATGACCGCCCCTGCTTTCCGTTCTGGTCAATGCGGATTCGGCAATCAGCCACGCCACGATTATGGAATTAATTTTCGTTATTTCTTGTATCGATAATGCCGTTACTTCCATATGCAGCAATTTTTCGATATTAAATGTCTCAAGATAATCCTTCAGTCGAGTTAAACCCGCTTCACTTCGAACGATTCCCGCTTCATTCATTAATTTTTCCTGCAATGTCGTGAGATCAGGTAAAAAGGAAATTTGACTGGAACTCTTGGACTGCTCTTTCTCTTCCGGTATCGACCTTGCCGGGGCTTTAGCTAGGAAACGGCCAAGCGTATTTCCAAAAACCAATCCTTCGAGAAGGGAGTTGCTTGCCAATCGGTTTGCACCATGTACACCAGTGCATGCCACTTCACCAACTGCATACAAAGAGGGTACAGAGGTTTGCCCCGATTCATCCACTTCAATCCCTCCCATTAGAAAATGGTTTCCTGGTGCAACCGGGATTTTCCCCAATTGAAGGTCCAGCCCGCTTTTTTCACATAATGAGCTCACTGTCGGAAAACGATTTTTAAAATCCTTAATCATCGAAATATCCAAAAATACCTTTTCACCGCGCTGCAAATAAGAAAAAATCGTCTGTGCAACAATATGCCTTGGTGCTAGATCTTTCAAGCTATGGACATCCTCCATGATCGGCCTTCCCATTTCCGTCACTAATCTCGCACCATCCCCGCGAACCGCTTCTGAAACGAGCCCTTTCGCTTTGCCATTCACAAAAAGCAGGGTCGGATGGAATTGTATGAATTCCATGTCACGAACTTTTGCACCGGCCTTGAATGCAAGTGCGATTCCATCACCTGAAACCGTTTGTGAGTTTGAAGTGAAATGGTATAGGGAACCACAGCCGCCTGTAGCCAAAACCGTATGTTCCGCCTGATAGGCAACAAGATCCCCTGCCTTATCAAGTGTTTTGACTCCTATGCAAGAATCATCTTGCCCGATGATCAACTCCACTGCAGCAACATTCTCCATCACAGTAATCGATGATTTTTTCAAGCGTCCTATAAGATGTTCCATCAAGTACTTTCCTGTAGCATCCCCGTGACTATGGAGGATTCTTCGTTCACTGTGGGCGCCCTCCATGCCAAGCAATAGAGTTCCGTCATCATCATGGTCAAATCGCATACCCAAATCAATAAGTTCAGCTATAACCGAAGGTGCCTCTTCGACGAGTTTTTCCACTGCCTTCACCTTGTTATATCGCTGACCAGCCGCCAGCGTATCTTTTTTATGAAAGGATACTCGGTCACGATCAGATATTGCAGCAGCAATCCCGCCCTGAGCTAAATAAGAATTACCATGACGGATATTTGATTTTGTGATGAGTATCACATGCTTATGTTCACTTGCTTCCAATGCCGTTTTCAAGGCAGCAATCCCGCTGCCTATCACGATGATTTCCGCTTTTACCATTATTTCATTCCTCCTGTTTATGACAGGTGTCTTGACAACTATATTTACATATTATTAAACTATTATCAAGAGTTTTTTAAGATTAAAGGATGGAAGTGATTTCATGATTTATTTGGATTACGCCGCAACAACTCCGATTGATGAGGAGGCTCTCGACGTATTCAGCCAAGCATCCCGGAAGTTTTTCGGGAATGCGAGCAGTTTGCATGATATTGGCTCTGAAGCGGCACGTTTATTGGATATGTCACGACAGCAACTCGCAGAAATGCTGAACATAAAAAAGGAAGGAATCATCTTTACGAGCGGCGGATCGGAAAGCAACATGCTTGCCATCGATACATTCATCGCTTCGAAACCATCCTGGCAGAACCACTTGATTGTAAGCAGAACTGAACATGCATCTCTTGCCAATTTCGTGTCAAAACTTGAACAAGAAGGATTCGAGGTTACTTATTTACGGCATTTGGAAGATGGCCGGGTTGATATTGAACATCTGCAGGAATGTATGTCGGAGAAAACATGCTTGGTCATTGTCCAGCATGTGAATTCGGAAATCGGGGTCATTCAACCCATTGAACAAATAAGTGAAATCGTTCGAAAACACCAGGCTTTTTTTCATGTGGATTGTGTCCAATCATTTGCTAAATTACCGCTTGGGAAGATAGCTGCCTCATGTGATGGATTATCCGTTTCCAGTCATAAGGTTTATGGTCCAAAAGGGACTGGGGCCGTCATTTTCCCGGACATCCACCGGTTGAAGCCTTCTGTACCGAATATCACTCATGAATATGGTTTCAGACCAGGAACAGTGGACGTCCCCGGAATTGCTTCCTTCGTAACCGCTGCCAAGAAATTGGGGGATATCATGGAAGATGAACGGAAACGGATTTCCACACTTAGGATGCAATTGATCCAACGGCTAACGGAAAGGAAAATCGATTTTCAAATCATCGAAGCAAAAAGCGCGCAATTGCCTCACATTCTGGCGCTGACCTTCGCTGGACTGCAAGGACAGTACATCATGCTGGAATTAAACCAGAAAGGATTCGCTGTTTCGACGGGAAGTGCCTGTCAAATCGGTAAACAGGATCCTTCAAAAACGATGATGGCCATTGGGAAAAGCGAAGATGAAGCCCATCAATTCGTCCGCCTTTCCTTTGGCAAAAACACGACGGCAGACGACATTCACAAGTTGGCGGAATGCATCGAAGGAATAGCTGCCATTCGATAAAACCCTCCAATCTGTGTTAGAATGTTTGTAATTAAAGAGGTGAATGTTTATGGAAAGAAAGAAATTACTCGGGGAAGAAAGACGGACGAAACTCTTACATTTATTGCAAACAAGCGCGGAGCCTGTAACGGGCAGCGAGCTTTCGCAGATAACGAATGTAAGCCGGCAGGTTATCGTTGGTGACATAACCCTCCTGAAAGCGCGGAATGAACCTATCATTGCCACGAGCCAAGGCTATCTGTACTTACAAACGGGGAGCACGCAAAAGCCGGAAAGGATCATTGCTTGCCAACACGATCCTTCGCGGACCCAAGAAGAGCTATATTTACTCGTGGATATCGGCATCACGGTTAAAGATGTTAAAATAGAGCACCCCGTATACGGCGACCTAACCGCTTCCATCATGGTCAGCAGCCGGAAGGAAGTCCAGCAATTCCTTTCAAGGGTGACGGCAACGAACGCATCTTTTTTATCAGAACTGACGAGCGGCATCCATCTCCATACACTGAGCGCAGCATCTGAAGAACTGCTCGACGAAGCGGAGTGTGCTTTAAGGGATGCTGGCATTTTAGTCGATTGAATGAACGCAAAATCCTCAAAACCATATCTTTTGAGGATTTTTTTATTGGCCATTATGCTCACTCACCATCGGAATTGCTTTCATTTGAGCTGCCTTACCCGGAGTTTTCTTTTTCTTCCTCGTTACTTCTCAACTGCCCGATAAGACTAATGACGGAACCGCCTCCCGTCGCTTGGATTAATTCAGCATCAGATGGCTTCTCTTCCATATAAGGATATTGATATTTTGTAGTTCCTGCTCCTTATCTTGCTCTTCTTCCTTTTCATCCTTTTCTTGGTCTTTTTCTAGAACACTATTTTTAAGTTCGGCAATTCCGCCTATCGCTTGCATCGAATTCCCAATCGCCAACAAAATTGAATTGATTATCCATCTCTGCTTACCACCACATTTTTGATAAAAAAGGTGCTTCCACTGATTTAGTCATCAACGTATTGTATTACTGTTCCTATTTCCACAGGCGGCCTAACGGGATTTACTTATTGTATTTGCGTTCATCACAATCGGTGTTTGTTTTCCATTCAGAGTCATAGGCTCTTTTTATCATGAAAAACATAAAGCCATCTTCCTCAAAATCAAATAATGAATAGCATTCATTCCTGCCTATTTCTATATAGAATTATAAATCTTGACGAACACAAAAAATGCCCCGGAAATACTCCCGGGGCACCCTTCTTATTTATTGTATCAGCTGAGGTTATACCATTTATCATTCATCGTTGCGGTACACCAGTTTGGACTTTAAAGCATGAATAGCTTCCCATGATCGAAACCGTACATCCCAAGGCCTCGAGTTCAGAGATCGCTCCTGGGATGAGGACATCATCAAGAGACATTTCGATGTCGATGATGAAGAAGTAATTGCCCAATCCTGTTTTCATTGGTCTCGATTCAATCTTGGAAAGGTTCAGTTTCCTCCAGGAAAAAGCGGAAAGGACTTGGTGCAGCTGCCCTGAGTGGTCGGCAGGCAGCTGAATCATCAAGGTCGTTTTCTTGTCCCCTTCAACGGTCAAATGCCCTTCATAGTCGACTTCACTGTTGGATACGACGATAAACTTGGTGTGATTATGCTCGTAATCGTGAATATTTTGTTTTACAATCGTTAAACCGTACTCCTCCGCAGCCATATCATTTGCAATCGCAGCAATATTGATATCGGGATTCTCCATCACCATCTTCGCAGCGGCTGCAGTGGATGTGACATACTCATATGGAATGCCCCTTAGCTCATTATGTAGAAATTTGCGGCATTGAGCAATGGCATGGGAATGCGAATAAACCATGTCGGGTTTGAAACCAGGATATGCATGATCTGGATGCACCATATAATGCTGTTGGATCGGAATCGTCACTTCGCCTTTCATCGGTAATGTGACTTCATGGACTAAGTAATCCATCGTTATATTTACCGAACCCTCCAAAGCATTCTCGATCGGCACGAGCGCGTGATTCACTTCCCCGTCCCGAACAGCATCAAGGCAGTCCGGAATCGTGTTCATCGGTATTTTTATATCATTAGGAAATAGTCGCGATACAGCTAAATCCGTGAATGTTGCTTTTGGTCCAAGAAATGCAATTTTTGATGTCATATTATAAACTCCTTCTCACGGAAAATCTACTGTTTATGTTATGCCATTTTCTGATTTTTTACAATACTTAATCGTTAATTTCCTCTTACAAATGAAAACAGCCTGTACATCTGAAATGTACAGGCTGTTTTCATGCGCCGTTACCAATGATTTCGACTTTTTCGACGAACTCCATTTTACGCAGTTTAGTAAGCAGATCATCAATATCCATCGTCATCCCGCCCGTATTAAGGGATAGGGTGACATTTGCACGTCCCTGCAAAGGAATCGTTTGGTGGATGGTCATGATGTTGCAACCGGATGAGGCGACGAGCCGTAAGAGCTCCGATAGAGTACCAGAACGATCTTCGAGATAGAAGAACAGTGTAATCAGCTTTTCCTTCACAATTGTATGAAACGGAAAAACCGTGTCACGGTATTTGTAAAATGCACTCCTGCTTAGGTCCACTCGCTGTACCGCTTCCCAAACTGATTCTGCTTTTCCCCGTTCAATCATTTCTTTTGCATCCAGCGTTTTTTTCATCGCTTCGGGAAGGACATCCTCTCGAACGAGGAAAAACTTCTGATCGGCCTTATTCAAACTCCGCACGCCTCCTTTTGCCTGCCATCATGGTTTACAATCAATCAACAAATTCAAATTCATATTCAAGGATACGGACGATATCGCCATTTGTCGCACCTTTTTTACGAAGGCCTTCGTCAACTCCGAATGAACGAAGCTGTCTGGCGAAACGACGCACGGACTCATCACGGGTGAAGTCAGTCATTTTGAATAGACGCTCGATCTTGAATCCTGATACGGCAAAGCTGCCATCGGATTCGCGTTCAATGTTAAATTCATCCGACTGTGATGTATGTTTATAAAGAACCCGGTGTATTCCAGTATTCTCTTCTTCATGATCAAGAGGGAACTCAGGCGTTTCTTCGATTTTATCAGCAATTGCATAAAGAAGCTCACGGATTCCTTCACGCGTTACGGCAGAAATCGGGAAGACAGGATAGTCTTCTTCAAGCTTTTCTTTGAATGCTGCTAAATTATCTGCTGAGTCCGGCATATCCATTTTACTTGCTACAATGATTTGCGGACGTTCAGTCAAGCGCAGGTTATACTCTTCCAACTCTTTATTGATTGTTTGGTAGTCTTCATATGGATCCCTGCCTTCAAGACCCGACATATCTATTACATGAACGATTACTCTCGTTCTTTCAATATGGCGCAGGAATTGATGTCCAAGGCCCACTCCTTCTGAAGCGCCTTCGATCAAACCCGGTAAATCGGCCATGACAAAGCTACGGTGATCTTCCGTTTCCACCATTCCGAGGTTAGGAACGATCGTTGTAAAATGGTATTCGGCAATTTTAGGTCTTGCTGCGGATACGACAGAAAGCAAAGTGGATTTCCCTACACTTGGGAAACCAACCAAACCGACATCAGCCAACAGTTTCAATTCCATGATTATATCGCGCTCTTGGCCCGGTTCACCATTCTCCGCGATTTCAGGTGCAGGATTGGCAGGTGTAGCAAAACGGGAATTTCCCCGGCCTCCACGGCCACCCTTTGCGATAATGGCGCGCTGCCCGTGCTCAACTAAATCAGCAATGACTTCCTTCGTTTTTTCATCAATGACAACCGTGCCTGGTGGAACTTTGATGACCATATCCTTTGCGGTCGCACCATGCATGTTTTTGGACATGCCATGTTCTCCGCGGGGTGCCTTAAAGTGACGTTGATAACGGAAATCCATTAACGTACGCAAGCCCTCTTCCACTTCAAAAACGACATTTGCCCCATTACCGCCATCTCCGCCGGCAGGTCCGCCTTTTGGTATGAATTTCTCACGACGATAAGCAACTATTCCGTTACCACCGTCTCCGCCTTTTATATAGACTTTCGTTTGATCGACAAACATGCTATCACTTCCTTGTTTTCTGCAAGTCATTTCTTGCTGTATACTTCTCTAAAAGTTAATATCCATCTTAAAAAATATTTCATCCTCATTACATTCAAGAATTTCAATTGATTGCTCGGCCGTCAATGAACTTTCCAAAAACTCGATCACTGGGGATTGATCAATGAACCTGCCTTGCATATGAAATGAACAGTGCATATCGCTCACTTCTTTTTTACACATGGAAACAGCCAGTATATTTTCAAAAAACGGATCCAGGTTCTTATCCAGAATTTTAAAGAAATCGTTTGTCCAGCGATACATCAGCCCGTCCATCTCAGTTGAGCCTTCAAAAACATCAATGATTTCATATTCGCAATAAAAGGATCCATTATTCCAATTCGACGTCAACAGCATCTCGGTGAATTTAGGTAAATTCAAACTGGAAAGGCGTGCTTCATTCTGGGTTTCAACAATGATTTCATCAATGATGCCCTTGACACGGTCGATTCTGTTCAACTCCAGATTCCCTTTGATGATTTGAATTTTATTCAGCCAGTCATGCCTGGTTTGACGCAGAGTTTCAATAGTCGTCCAATTTTTATCCATTATTAACACCTTCAATTATGATAAAGAAACTTTTTTCGGCTCTATCATGTTGAATACTTCCATTTGTACAGTATATCAAAAAAACAACAAACAGGAAATAAAGCTTGATTCACATGCCTTCACATGAAAGCCCCCGTCCAAAAAATACAGCCGCACACCCTGAGTTCTTTGGACGATGGTAGAGCCATTTGAACTAAAAAAGAGAATGGGCCTTATTTATGCACCAATTGGAGATATTATAGTTGAATTGGAGTGTCTATTTGGTTTAACCAAATCGGATGGATGAGTATTCTTGGATTTCCCCCCTGAAAGTTTAAGAAAGCCCGCCGATTGGCGAGCCATTTGTAAGTCAGAGATTGTTTTCCTTATACTAATGACTAAAGTCTCCTGCAAAATGCTGGTTCGTTCCTATAGTATAAATAAAGGGCCGGACCCCTTCATCACTATATAACATACCATTATTAAAAATGACGCGGTATATAGTGTCTTGTAGAAGGAATCAGACCCTTTTGAGTCAGCCTCTGTTCAAAGATGCCAATTATGCTTCTTGTGCAACTGGATATACGCTTACTTTTTTACGGTCACGTCCGAAACGTTCGAATTTAACAACACCGTCTACTTTAGCGTATAGAGTATCGTCTCCACCACGGCCTACGTTCTCACCTGGATAGATTTTTGTTCCGCGTTGACGGTAAAGGATAGAACCACCAGAAACGAATTGACCATCTGCACGTTTAGCGCCAAGACGCTTAGATTGAGAGTCACGTCCGTTCTTTGTAGAACCTACTCCTTTTTTCGAAGCGAAGAACTGAAGATTTAATCTTAACATTTGTTCCACCTCCTATTGGTTGAGGATAATTTTCATGTATTTACCATAATCACGTTCGATGGTTTGCAGTGATATGAGCATACTGTTCAAGAGCAGCTGCACCTTTTCTTCGGATTCCGGTGAAAGATTCGCCGGAATAACGCAGCGAAGATAGCCGCCTTCTCTCCCTTGCTCAATCTCAGGCTCTACATCCGTTAAGGACATAATCGCATTGACTGACCCGAAGGAAACAGCCGATACACCTGCACAAACGATATCAGAACCTTTTTTAGCAAAATTAGCATGTCCGCTTAAGGTGAACGAAGTAATCCGTTCCTGCGGAGCATCAAATACAACTTTAATCATCTAGAATCAGCCCTTACGCGTTGATTGCTTCGATAACAACTTTTGTGTATGGTTGACGATGACCTTGTTTTTTACGATTGTTTTTCTTCGCTTTGTATTTGAAAACAGTGATTTTCTTTTGCTTACCTTGTTTCTCGACAGTACCTGTTACAGTAGCGCCTTCCACTAGTGGAGCACCGACTTTCACGTCTTCGCCACCTACGAATAAAACTTTGTCAAATGTAACAGTTTCGCCTGCTTCTGCGTTTAATTTTTCAATGTAAACCGCTTCGCCAGCTGCTACTTTAATTTGTTTACCGCCAGTTTCGATAATTGCGTACATACTTGCACCTCCTTAAATGTCTCAGACTCGCCAATCACAGGCGTCTTGTCAAATAGACAAAAGCTTAAGACCTGTTGTTGAGCGGTTGTAGCACGGGTGCTACAAACATAACATTAAAATCCTATCATGAAACCGGAAGAGCTGTCAATATATTTGTAGGAATTCTCGTCCATCACTTGAAAGCTCGCTCGATTTCCTGAACGCTCCCGAAGCGCTTGATGGAATAGGCATTCCTCGAACCTGGGATAAAAGATAGGAATATCTTTTTAGCGATCCATTCCTCCAGTGTCGGCCGATATGATTCTTTTTCGCCAAGCAGCACGTCCGCCACTGCTTTACTGACCTCCACCCAGACCGCTTCATCATCCGTCTTCCTGTGTTCCAGCAGTTCCCGTTCCAACCGGAAGGCCACCGTTTCCGGGCTCTCGATTTTACCGCTTCCACTGCACACGGGGCATGGTACCGACATCATTTCACTTAAAGACGGGGAGGTTCGTTTTCTCGTCATTTGTAAAATGCCCAATTCCGTAAAGCCGATGACCTGGATTCGCTTCTCATCCCTCACCGCTTCCTTTTTGACGATATCGATGATTTCCTGCTTATGCCGTGAATTGTCCATATTGATGAAATCTATCAAGATGATCCCGCTGATATTCCTCAATCTCAGTTGACGGGCGACTTCTTTCGCCGCAGCCTGATTAACCGCAAACAATGTTGCTTCCTTCGCCACCTTTCCGGTGAACTTACCTGAATTGACATCGATTACGGTGAAAGCTTCCGTTTCTTCAAAAATTAAATATCCGCCATTCTCAAGCCAAACGATTTTCTTGGCCATTTTCTCAACTTGCGCTTCGACATTCCATTCGGAAAAAATATTCTTTGGACCCGATACATGGGATATATCCCACTCCTTACGGTTTTCCTGTATCCACTTTTTCAACTCCAGATAAGCCTCGAAATCATCGATGGCAAGTTCCCCTGTCGCCGTTCCCGACATTTCAGAAATGATCATGTCAAGGTATGCGTCCCTCTCATAGAGTATGGACGGGGCCTTAAAGGACGCAGCCTTAGCTTCTAGCCCTTTATAGAGCTCCCGCAATCCAGTTAACCTGTCAAGGAATACCGATTCACTTTCGTTCTCCATCGAGGTGCGGACAATCAATCCCTCATCAGGATGTTTATGCTGCAAGGCCGTTTCCCGCCACTGCTTTTGAAGATCATCGTTTTTGAATTTCTTTGAAACACCAACATAATCTATTCCATGTATGTATACGAGGGATTCTGTTGAAAACTCGATCAGCCCAGTCAATTTAGCTCCTTTGGTGCCCGTTTCATCCCGAGTCACCTGAACTAGCAGCTTTTCTCCCTGATGGACAAATTGACCGATGGATGCTTTCCCCTCACTTTTTTTTGTCAGCTGGAAAGAGGGAATCTCGTCACGGTGTAAAAAACCATTCTTCTCTGCACCATAATCAATGAAGACGGCATCCATTCCCGGTAAAACCTTCGTCACTTTCCCAAGATAAATATTACCGACCGTACTGCGCTTTTGAGGCGGCATGATTTCAAGTTTACGTAAAACACCATTCTCTAGTACGGCCACTCTTTTTTCGCGTGAAGCTAGGTTCGCGATCATTTTTTTCATCAAAAAAAATCCTCTCCTCAATTTGAAGAAAGGATAACATATTTAATAAGAATATAATAGGTCGCCGATTTTCCCGTTTGTCATTTTCTCGGAAAAATAGGCGTGAAGGATTTCCGTTTCATCCAACGAGCCGCTCTCTTTCCCGTTTTTCATGATGATGACGGGGTGTTTACAACCGCGTTGAAACAGTTCCAGCACTTTATAAATCGGTTCTTGTGAATCCACCGAGATTGGCTTCAGTTTCGCCAAATCATTCGTATGCCCGTAATGGCGCTGCAAAAGAAAGCGGATGAAAGCATAATACCTCTGCCGCCATTCCATGACGAGTGAGAGACTTATGAAAAAGATGATGAGCCAGATGTTCAAATTGAGCGGATCCAGAATGATCCAGGTCAAAAAAGCCAGGATAGCGAATACTGCAGAAAAGTGAAGTGTATGTTTCTGCGCTTCCAGAAAGGTGCAGTATAGGGATACACCGATGAATAGCAGCCGTCCCCCGTCCAAGGGCCAAATTGGCAGCAGATTAAAAATCAGCAGCATAAGATTCATATACAAAAAGGGCTGATACAGCTCATATGGAATGATAGAAAAGAAATAGAGCAAAAAAGCTGCACCAATGAGCCAAACATGTTGAAGCGGACCGGCAAGCACTACCGCCAAATCCTCCTTCAAACTCTTATTTCCGTACTCCTCAGTCTCGACAGCCCCCCCAAAAGGAAGCAGCTGAATTGACTTTATCCGCCATTTGAAATGCTGGGCACAGACAGCGTGCCCCATTTCATGAATGAAGACGATGAGCAACAGCATCATCACTTCAACGAAATGGGCAGTGAGGATGGCGATGCCAATGACAAACCACAATGTCGGGTGCACCCTGATTTTAAACAGTAATTTCCCGTATTCACTCAAAGGAAATCACCTTTTTAGGATCGACGAAAGCATCATTTTCTTTTATCGCCAAATAAAATCTGCCCTTGGATCCATCTTCACTTAGTGTAACCTGTCCGACTTCATTGCCCTTTTTAACGAACTCATACAATTTCACATCAATTCCTTCCAGCTGCCCATACCAAGATTCACTTTTATTGGCATGCTGAATGACGACCGTCTTTCCAATCCCCTCCTTTTCACCGGCAAAAATGACTACCCCTTCATTGACGGCCTCGACCTTTGAGCCTTTGCTCGTTTCCAATATGATTCCCTCACCGTTCGTCTCGAAGTTTTGGGTAATCTTCGCAGAGGCTGGCATTGCATATTCTCCATTCGAATCAACAGTTTCCTTATCGGCTTCATTCGGTAAAAAAGCGATCGGTTTACCAAACGCACTTTCATACCAGTTGGAGATTGAAGCGAATTGAAATTCCTTGTTCATGTTCTCCGTGACAAAACTTCTGGCAGGGTCCAGCCTCACAGAAGGGTGTTTGAACATCACAGCGATAATCAAGAACAGGCATACACTGGCAAGGATTTTAAAGAAAAAATATTCTTTCTTGAAGAGCGGATGATCTTTCTCGGAATACCCGTTATATGAATCAATCCCATATGGTTCCTCATTGTTGATCTCCGTCCAACTACTGCCACCTGCCGGTTTATCATTGAACTTGCGTCTCTTGGCGATACGATTTCGGATATCTTTCCTGCGATCATCCATTCCAGATTTCCCCCCTGCTCATGTCAAAGCGCTATATTACAACGTATGAGCAACTTGTCCAGACTATGACGGAGAAAAGATTTTCTTTCTGCACATCCCTGAAAAATTTTTTTCCAATGAAAAATCATCCGGAAACTTATGAATTCCCAAGGAGATTCGGGTATTGATTCAGAAAATCGAATAATTGAGATTGATATTGTTCCCCGAAATTTGTTATAATAAAGTGGTTTTAACATTATTGAGGGGGAACATTTTTTTATGTCAATCGAAATAGGCAGCAAAGTACAAGGTAAAGTAACAGGTATCACTAATTTTGGAGCATTCGTAGAATTACCAGGAGGCTCAACAGGTCTTGTGCATATCAGTGAGGTAGCAGATAGCTATGTAAAAGACGTAAATGACCATCTTAAAGTAGGCGACCAAATTGAAGTAAAAGTGATTAGTGAGAAAGACGGAAAAACTGCCTTGTCCATCAAAAAGGCTATAGATAGACCCGAAGGGCAAACCTCTTCTTATACCAAACGCCCACCACGCCAAGGGGATAGCCGTTCTAAAGACTTTCGTTCAAAAGGTAATTTCCAACCAAAGGAAAATTTCGAAGATAAAATGGTTCGCTTTTTAAAGACTAGTGAAGAAAATTTATCGACTCTTAAACGCAGCACCGAATCAAAACGCGGCGGCAGAGGTGGAAGACGCGGATAACCCGCGCTGCATTTTTAGCATATAGATCAGGCAGGCCAGTATATGGCTTGCCTTTTTTATTTTGCAAGAAGCATAAAAAAAAGCGAGGGCATCAAATGCTCCCCGCTTCCTGACAAAAGAATATAGATTTACCGCACGCTAAAGAATTTTTTCAATTTGGACATGAAGCCCTTTGGTTCGCTGCCAATTGGAGTCAAGGGTACAGATTCACCAAGGATCCTTCTGGCAATGTTCCGATAGGCAAGCGAAACTCTATTGTCTGGATTATAGGCAATGGGTTCCTTTTTATTCGCTGCCACGATGACTTGGTCATCATCAGGAATGACGCCGATCAAATCAATCTTAAGAAAATCGGCAACTCCATCGATATCCATTTCTTCATCCTCATGTAGCAAATGGCCGCGTATCCGGTTGATGATCAATTGAGGCGGTTCAATATGCTCTTCTTTTTCAAGCAAGCCAATAATACGGTCTGCATCCCTGACAGCCGGTCTCTCTGCAGTCGTAACGATGATTGCCTTATCCGCTCCAGCTATGGCGTTCCTGAAGCCCTGTTCAATGCCTGCAGGGCAATCAATGATGACATAATCATAGTCAGGCTTCATATCGCCTATGAGTTTCCTCATCTGCTCTTCATTCACCACTGTTTTATCACTATTTTGTGGAGCTGGAAGCAAATAAAGCAAATCCTCGAAATGTTTATCCTTAATGAGCGCCTGGTGTAACTTACAGCGCCCTTCGACCACATCGACCAAATCATAGATGATGCGATTTTCCAATCCCATGATCACATCCAAATTCCGAAGACCAATATCCGTATCAATCAAGCAAACCTTCTTGCCTAGAAGAGCTAAAGATGTTCCTAAATTGGCGGAGGTGGTCGTTTTCCCGACACCACCCTTACCGGATGTTATAACTATTGCCTCTCCCACGATTAGAGACCCCCTTCTAATCTATTTAAATTAGGTCTATATTTCTTTAAGACTTGCAGTTTTTCTATAATGATATTTTCTTCTTCATCCATGAAGGCGCATTCCAAGTCATGTCCCCATTTCGTATATTGGTCAGGAGATAAATTCACTTGTCCGGCAATGCGCAGTTGGGCAGGCTTCATGACAGAGGCTGCTATTATGGCCTCATTATTCCCTTTATAACCGGCATGGGCTATTCCCTTTAGCTGTCCCATGATATATATGTTGCCACCCGCACGAACCGTTCCGTCGGGATTGACATCCCCAATTAAAAGTAAGTCTCCGGGAACTTCAAAAACCTGTCCCGACCTTATGACCTTGGTCACGGTCGTCACTTGGTTTTCATCTTTCCATCGTTTCGCTTCATCCTTCGTCAGGACATTCGAAATCATCTCATCCACGAAAAGCTTCTTCTTTTTATGGATGACCTCTTTAATCTTTTCTTCTTGTTGTTCATCAAGATAGCGGTTCCCTGTATGTACTTTTACGGAAATGGACGGGTCATTTTCTTGAAACTGATAGTTTGCCGAAAGCTTCACTTCTAACTCTTTCAATAATTCGGAAAATGAGCAAGAATCATCGAGATGAAGCATAAACCCGTCTTTTGTTCCCTTAATCATGACATTTTGCTGAATTCTTTTATTCATGACGTTTGTTTCACCTCAATGAAATATAATTCGACATAGGAAAACAAATTTCCTTTTTCTACGTACACGGAAAAGAGAAAATACATTTCCCACCTGCTTCTTAAGACACAGGAACGTTATTCCGTTTCTCTTTGCAAATCAAGCTTTTCAATCATTCTCTTTAAAGGATAGCAGCTGATGATAATGAACGCTAGATTCAATAATAATGTCGGAATCAATCTCCGTTCCGCAAATTCACCAAATCCCATATCTGCAAAAGATAGGATGATATTCATCTGAAAAATGACGACCTCTAAAATTGCCGTGAATAAAAGCGCAGTAAGGCAGGCAATCAAAATATTATTTTGCAGGATTTTCATACTTTTCGATATCAGATAGGCAAGAAAAGGCAGCAGGAACATGTAAGTCCCAAGGATTTCCGTATATACAACATCATAAGTCAACCCAAGAATCGCCCCATAAAGCATACCCATTCTCCTGGACCCGTACATGGTCAGGAAAAAAACGAAAATCATCATGAAATGGGGCACGAGGATTTTATCGGACCCGAATGCATCTCCAGCAAACATCTGGGCGAAGATGCTTTCAAAAACAAAAAAAACCAAGGCTATAAAAGAAAGGATGAAATATCTCACTCAGCTTCATCCTCCCCTTCACTTTCTTTCGGTACACCGTTCACTTCGCGCTGAACGACCATAACATTATTAATATCATAAAAATCCGTCGAAGGTTCAATATATGCGGTCTGGTTCAATCCATATTGATCCACTTTGACATCGACAACTTTCCCGATCAGCAGACCTTTCGGAAAGATCCCTCCATAACCGGATGTGATGACCAATGAATTTTTCTTGATCTTTTTATCATATGGAATCCGTTTCATCAGCAAAAGGTTCTTTTTATCATCGAATCCTTCAATCAAGCCATATGCTTTATCATCACCTTGAACGATGGCTGAGACACGGTTGGCCTTATCGATCGAACTTAAAAGTTGAACCGAGGCCGTGAAATCCGTCGCTGATTTCACCTTACCGACTAACCCATTGGACGTGATGACTGCCATGTTTTTTTCTACCCCATTACGCTTCCCTTTATTGATTGTCAGCATTTCATGCCAGCGGTCGGGATTACGTCCAATGACCGTAGCCTGAGTGGGCGAATACTTCCGCAGGTCATCTTCTTTTTTGAGGTTATCGCGAAGTTCTTCATTTTCTTCCTTTAAATCTTGAACTTGGGTTTTCAATAATACATATTCATCCAAGCGGGCTTTCAATTTTTTGTTTTCATCGTATGTATGTTGAAGGTCTTTTAAGCCCCCTACAAAACCTGTTATACCCGATACTGGCTTATTAAACACATTTCCTACCCAGCCTGTCGTATCTTTCAGGAATTGCTCCGGCCAAGTCAACTCTTCTCTCTCCCTTAATGAAAAACCGATCAATGCCACGAGAACGATAATACTAACGAGCAAGAGAAGGAGCTTTTTATTAAAAAACTGTGGCATGGTGATTGCACCTCTATCTAAAATTTACTCTATGGTTTTAAAATTACACTTTGATTTAATTAAACTGCAAAACATAAGAAAAACCGGCTCAAAATTGCACCTTTTGTTGAGCCGGCCCTATTTGAGAAGTAATGCTTATCGGGAATCTCTTGATTTAGTCTTGAATAAATGAATGTGGTCAAGCGCTTTTCCCGTTCCGATTGCAACACAATCCAGCGGATTTTCAGCGATGATCACCGGCATTTGCGTTTCTTCACTGATGACTTTATCCAAATTGCGCAGCAAAGCACCCCCGCCTGTCAATACAATGCCTCTGTCCATGATGTCAGCGGCTAATTCAGGTGGTGTTTTCTCTAACGTGTTTTTCACGGAATCCACAATTGCAGAAACTGTGTCGCTTAATGCTTTGGATATTTCCTCAGCTGTGATTTCGATTGTTTTCGGTAATCCAGTCAATAGGTCACGTCCACGAATTTCCATGTTTTCGACGCCTTCCGTGTCTCCAGCAGAACCAATTTCCATTTTGATCGCTTCAGCAGTCCGCTCACCGATCATCAAATTGTAGTTCTTACGGATGTAAACGATAATGGCATCATCCATTTCGTCACCGGCAATACGGATCGATTGGCTTGTAACGATTCCGCCAAGGGAAATGATTGCCACTTCCGTCGTTCCTCCGCCGATATCAACGACCATGCTTCCTGTAGGCTCCCAAACCGGAAGGTCTGCACCGATCGCTGCTGCAAACGGTTCTTCTATAGGATATGCGTCACGGGCTCCAGCTTGTCTAGCTGCATCGATGACTGCACGCTGCTCAACTGCCGTAATTCCAGAAGGCACACAAATCATGACATATGGCTTGTTGCCGAATACGCCCTTCTTTTGAGCTTCCTTCATATAGTACTTCATCATGGTAGCCGTCGTTTCATAATCAGCAATTACTCCATCCTTCATCGGGCGAAGGGCAACCACGTTACCAGGTGTACGGCCGATCATGTTTTTCGCATCGTTTCCGACTGCAACGATTTGCTTTGTATCTGTTTGCACAGCTACAACCGATGGTTCACGTACCGCGATACCTTTTCCTTTCACATAAACAAGCGTATTCGCCGTTCCTAAATCAATCCCTATATCTCTAGCGCCAATTCCAAACATTATGGTATCTCCCTTTCGTAAACAAAAATGCCTTTTTATAAGTTCAAATAATAATTTGTCGTTTTTTGACAATAAGACCCTTTGAAAAAGTTTCCTCTTTTAAAAATCATAAACAATATTATATCGTATCGTCAAAAATTTTGATAGTGTCATAAATAACCTTTTTCCTTCAAACTAACATATTTATGTTCCCCGATAATGATGTGGTCCAATATTTCAATCCCGATTATTTTACCACATTCGACTAACCTTTTCGTCACTTCAATATCTTCTCTGCTGGGAGAGGGGTCTCCGGAGGGGTGGTTATGAAGACAGATGATAGAGGCAGCGGACCTTTTGAAAGCCTCTTTAAAGACCTCGCGCGGATGCACGATCGAGGCATTGAGGCTGCCGATGAATACCGTAGTTTTTTGAAGCACTTGATTTTTCGTATTTAAATAGAGACAGACGAAATGTTCCTGTGATAAAAACCGCATTTCTTCCATGCAATAATTGGCTCCATCTTCAGGAGATCGAATCACATAACGGTCTTGATCATTCAAATTGTTAATTCTCCTGCCAAGTTCGACAGAGGCCAGGATTTGAATCGCTTTTGCTTCACCAATCCCTTTGATCACGGTCAGCTCTTCCACAGAGGCTTCTTTTAGCAAGCGCAGGCCCTTGAAGGCATTGATGAGCCTGCCGGATAGTTGCAGGACTGATTCCTCCCTTGATCCCGTCCTGAGTAGCAAAGCAAGCAATTCCTGATTGGAGAGACTTTGCGGCCCGTCCTGCAGAAACCTTTCGCGCGGCCTCTCTTCTTTCGGGTAATCCCGTATTAACATTTTTTCGCTCAAAAGATCAACCCTTCCTTAGAAAAGGGAAGATGCCAGACGAAATCAAATTATCTTATCCTAACTCTTCCTGCATCGCTTTAAGTTCCCGGGCCAGTCTTGAGACCGGAAGCCCGACGACTGAGAAATAGTCCCCTTTGATTTGTTCGACAAGAAGAGATCCGTATCCTTGAATCCCATAGCCGCCAGCTTTGTCAAAGGGTTCACCGCTATCCAGATAACGTTCGATTTCAGCTTCTGGCAGCTCCCAAAATGTCACTTCCGTTTTTTCTGCGAATACTCTGCGATGCTTGCCGAATAGGATGGCGACACCTGTGTATACTTCATGTGTCCGTCCTGATAACATTTCCAGCATTCTTTTTCCATCCGCCCGGCTTGTCGGCTTACCCAATATCTCACCATCAAGGACAACAACCGTATCCGAGCCGATCACCCAGCTTTCCTGAAATTTTGCTGCGATTGCTTCCGCTTTACGGGAGGCAAGTTCTTTCACCGCTGCATCAGGACACATGTTTTCATCAATACTTTCATCGACATTGGAATTCATGCTTTCAAAGGGGATTTGAAGAAATTGTAGAAGTTCTTTACGACGTGGTGATGAAGAAGCTAAAATCAATGGCTGCATAATATAAAAGTCACCTTTCTTTACATAGGGAGATACAATATCTATCCTATCAAATTATGTTGCAATCCACAATTATTGTTTACTAGGAATCGACAAATGCCTGTAAGTATTTCCCGGAAAATAAAAAAGGTGTCACAGATGGTTTCATATTGGGGAGCTTGTGCCATTAGGCAGCTCCCCTTTTTTTCTTTACTTAACTCGATATGTTTTGGAAATTCAATAAAAAACCAAGCAGACTTTCTTGAGCCTGGAATAACTTTTCTTCATTTTTGGAAGTCCCATATTCGTCAATCGACTTTGCGGCAGCAGTCAGGTCATCGTTCATTTTCGAAAACTCCGGCGATAATTTCACCGCCTTCAGTTCATCCATGTTTTTTTTCAGGGTTTCTTCGTTTACCGTCCCTCCCTTTCCACGAAGCTTTGTTGCGGATGTTTCTGCCAACGAAGCGTATACTGCCTTCATCTTATCGAGGGTTTTCTCATCTTCCTGGCTTGTCCCGGCCGCTTCAAAATTGATTTCCTTCCAATATACGTCCACATCATAGGACTTTAAGAACAAGGCCAGCTCCTTACTTGCAGCTAGACTCTCTGCCGATCCCAAGAATAGATAATAGCTGTCTTCCAATTTGAAAATTTCAGCAGGAACCTGCTTTTCAATGATTTTCTTTTGTATTTGCCTTGCTGCATCCTCGCTGCTAAATACTCCTCCCTGTACAAGGAATGTCTTCAGCTGGTTTCCTGGTTCAGTCACTGCCGCTTTTTTATCCTCAACAGTGGCTTCCGTTGGAATCGGGGTCTCGACCGAAGATACTTCTGCTTTTTCCTTTGTAATCGTTTTAACGGCGATCAAGCCAAGAATCGACCCAAAAAAGACGGCACAAATGACAGCAATCATGAATGTCTTGATCGGTCTGTTATCCGAGCTTTTCAGCGAACTGGTGCCGAAACCGATGAACTTCGGCATTTTCTTCTTCGGCGGTGAGGGAACCAATACGATTTTGTTTTCGTTTGAATCCTCAGGGAGTATCCATTCGAAACTCTCATCCGTGTGTTCCTGCTCCTTACTCGCCGCCTCTTGACTTTCAATCTTTTTATCTGGAAATACTTTTTCTTCCCCATTTATTTTAATCGTTACACCCTTGCTTTGTTCCGGCTTGCCCAATTTTTTTCCTCCCCTCCAGATCATTTTGTTCATCCTAACATAGAGGTAAAAAAAAATAACAAGACTTTTGTCGTCTTGTCATTAATAGGTTTCGTCAAATTTCCCTAATCATATATGGGTAACCAAACGGGATATCCAGGTACTGGTACTTCCGGTTCATGAACCATTCAATATCGCCCCTCACCAATTACATACATTCCTCTTTCATGCCATCTTCACTTGCAGCCATTTGGGGATCGTTCCCTACTTTGCTATTGTTCCGGTGATTTTTGACAAATTCCTCTTGGATTAGGATGGCCCTTTAAGCTCATCTTAAAAAAGTTACATACCAATGTAAAAGGGCATCGCCCCAAAAATAAGCAGTCAATGTCCCAAAAACGATATAAGGTCCGAAAGGAAAAAGTGTTTTCTTTTTTAGGATTCCGGTCAGCAATCCGATGATGCCAAGGAATGCCCCATAAAAACACGCAAAAAGAAACGATAATAGCACCATCTTCATTCCCAGTACAAAGCCAATCACTGCAAATAGCTTGATATCACCGCCACCCATGCCACCCTTACTCACGACAGTGATCAATAGCAGCAGGCTAAAGCCAACCGCTGCCCCGACAATTGAATCCCACCAGGGCGACAGCGGAAATGAGACTCTTAAAACGATAAAAATCACCGTAAAGAAAAGCAGTATTTTATCAGGTATGAGCATATAGGCGACATCAGTCACGAAGATGATCATAAATAATGAAATCAATGTCCAGCCAATCAGGAGTTCGTTCGACCAGCCAAGGAATATGGGGGCAGAGGTAAACAAAACACCGGTCAGCATTTCCACTGCCGGATAAAGGGGTGAAATCCTTGTTTTACAGCCACGGCATTTCCCTTCTTGCAACATATAAGAAATAACCGGTATCAACTCGAAGAATGTCAATGTACGCCCGCAAGAAGGGCAGGCGGAGCGACGATTTGCAAATGAATGACTAGCTGGAACACTTAAACCGACAACGTTGAAGAATGAGCCTAAAATTAAGCCCAATACGAAGAGATAGATATGGATTACCATCATTTATACAAAGTGCATGGGGATTCGATTGCCTTTCTTTGAAACCCTAAAAGTCCCTTCCGTTATGTAATAATCACTTCGGTTCTTCATGATTATCATTCCTCCCGTTATTTTATTAAGTAGATTCTACTATTCATCAGTCAAATAGAATCAATATATAAACATATTTTAACAAATATACTTGGTGATTTGTTATCAATCACTCTAATAGCGTTTTTTCTTTTCAAGAGACTCTGTTTACAAGAGAAAAGGACCTTTGAAAAGATCCCTTTCCCAGACTGTAGACAAACTCGATGAAAACCGAGTTTGTCTACAGTTTCTATAGGCGTTTGTGCAATTTGAACGTTGATTGGAACGTGAGGCACTCGCTTTCCGCGGGCGGTCCGTGAGCCTCCTCGGCGCCTTTGCGCCTGCGGGGTCTCCCCTGGACTCGCTGTTCCCGCAGGAGTCTCGAACACCCGCTCCAATCAACATTGTTTTAACTTATAGATAGAACCCTTTTGCCTAAAGTCTTTATTGTTTAAAAAATGGAATTAATAAAACTTGAGGTGAAGAGGATGCTTTCTAAATATGCATTCGGGAAAATTAATTAGTCCGCCGGTAAAGGCACATCCCTTTAGGCATCTTCTTTGATTAGGAACTCCCTTACAAGTGAAAGGAAATGAAGGGACCCTGTGATAACAAGGATCTCTTTTCCCCTTGTTTTCCTTCTGCCTTCCGTTATTGCCGCCTGCCAATCCCTGTTTATCCTTTTATTTGGATGACTGCACTTTTCATAAAGCGTTTTCGCATCCGCCGCCCGTTCATGGTCGAATTCGGTAATGATGATTTCCATCGCTTCCGTTTCCAGTCCATGAAGCATCTCGGAATAATTTTTATCTTTAAATGAACTGAATATGAATCGGTACTTATAGTCAGGGTAATGCACTTTTAGCGTTTCCTTCAGTACGTCGATGCCGGCAGGATTATGTGCACCATCAATGATCACCAACGGCTCATCCGATATTTTTTCAAAGCGGCCATCCCATTTCGCTCCCCCTATTCCTTTAAGTATGCTTTTTTCATCGATATTTTCCATTCCTAATGTGACAGCAGCAATGGCCAGTGCCGCATTCTCCATTTGATGACGGCCTAACATCCGCATTTCCACATTTTCGATGGACCTGTCTGCAAGCGAAAAGGAGAAACTTTGCCCTCGTTCACTTTGCTTTATTTTGCCTACATGAAAGTCTTTGCCTAATTGGTAATAAGGTACGCCTAATGACGACGCTTTTTCTTCAATTACTTTTGCTGGTTCCCCGGCTGTGACTCCGCTGATGATCGGCGCACCGCTTTTAATGATGCCCGCCTTCTCAAAAGCAATTTCCCCAAGTGTGTTTCCCAGGATGTTCGTATGTTCCAAAGAAATCGAGGTAATGATCGAAAGAAACGGCTGGATGACATTCGTTGTATCGAGCCTGCCTCCCAAACCGGTTTCCATCAAAACCAAATCCACTTCCTTTTTGCTAAAATAAGAGAATGCCATCGCAGTCAAAATTTCGAACTGAGTGGGACCATTACCCTCCCTGTCCATCTCTTGGATGATCGGCCAAAGCTCCCGGAAGACAGCGATAATATCCTTATCACTGATTTCATCCTCATTTATCTTCAGCTGCTCATTCATCCGTATTAAATAAGGCGAAGTGAAGGAAGCGACCCGAATGCCTTGGGCAAGCAGGATTTCTTTAATATATTGCAGTGTTGATCCTTTCCCGTTGGATCCTGCAATGTGAATATACTTTAGCGCCTTATGCGGGTCACCTAATTCAGTTAACAATGCTTCCATCCGTGATAGGCCAAAATTCATGCCCAATTGAACTTGGCGCCGTTCAAAAAAATGATTGATTTCTTTCATGGTTGTAACCATAATCGTTGAGCCTCCTCTTTCTTTATACCGCTCTTATGCGTTAAGATTATTTTATCAATATATGAACGATTAACCTAGATGAAAGGTAGTGTTTTACTATGAAACCTTCAGATTTCCACTGTTGGATTGTCGTTAACGGCTATTTACAGCATGATAAGTTTTCCAGTTTGGCTTTGTTCATTAAAGAGGCGGCTGAAAGGAAAGATATCATGGCAACCCTTATCCGCAATTCAGATCTCATTCCCATTATCGAAAAAGGGGTGCCACTGCTTAAAGGTGCCTTTGATAAGCTGCCTGACTTTGTCCTATTCATGGATAAAGACATTCATTTGGCGCGCCATTTGGAATTGCTCGGCATCCCCGTATATAACAGCAGTACAGCGATCGATATTTGCGACAGCAAAGCAAAAACACATCAAGCATTGACCGGGCATGGCATACCGATGCCGAAAACCATATTTCCCCCTTTTACGTACGAAGGGATTGAAAGGGTCAATATGGATGCTTTCATACAAATCGGCAATGAACTTGGGTATCCCCTTGTCGTTAAAGAAGCATACGGTTCTTTTGGGGAACAAGTATATTTAATCCAAGCAGAGGATGAGTTACTAAAGACGATCCGTAATCTTGGCCACAAACCATTTATACTCCAGGAATTCATCGAGCACAGCAAAGGTCGGGATATTCGTGTGAATGTCGTGGGCAATCAAGTCATAGCAGCGATGCAACGCCATTCCGAGCAAGACTTCCGAGCTAATATGACTGCCGGGGGGCAGGCTGCACCATATATACCCACAAGTGAAGAAGCACAACTTGCCATCCGATGTGCACAAATACTGGGTGCCGACTTCGCTGGCGTCGATTTGTTGTTCGGTGAAGAAGGTCCGCTTTTGTGCGAAGTGAATTCGAATTCGCATTTACTGAATATTTATGAATGTACAGGCATCAACATCGCTGATAGCATGTTCGATTATATCTTTAAAGAATTAGGAAAAGGAAGTGCATCTAATGAAAAAACAAGCAGGCTGGTTGATTTATAACCGTGAGGATGCCTTGAAAAACAAGGGATACATAGATTGGATGCTTGACGAAGCAAGTAAGCTTAATCTTGATTTACACTTTCACTTTCGGGAAGACCTTAGGATCGGTCATCGTTTCAACGAGTTGTACGTGGAACATGGGACACAGCCAATTTCATTGCCGGACTTTGCTATCGTCCGGACCATCGACCCTTTTTTTACAAAGCAACTTGAGCAACTGGGGATTGCTTGCTTTAACTCCTCCTTCGTATCGGAAATCGCGAATGACAAAGCAAAGACGCATCAATATTTGTCCTCGCTCGGGATTCCAATGGCCGATACCGTATATTGTAACGGGAGGCCGAGTGCCGATGACATGGAGTTCCCTTTCATTGCTAAGGAAACACGTGGCCGCGGCGGGAAACAAGTATATTTAATCGAGCATGCCGATGATCTTGCCGAACTGAATGATGGACATTGGATAGTCCAAAAACCTGGCTTATTCGGTAGGGATATCCGCGTCTTTGTGGTTGGAAAAAAAGTGAAGGCTGCTGTACTTAGGGAGTCCGCTTCCAGTTTCAAGGCAAATTATACGCTGGGCGGATCGGCTTCTCTATATGAGCTGACTGCTTCTGAATTAGCCCTTGTTGAAAGAGTAATGAGGTCATTTGATTTTGGCATGGTCGGTATCGATTTCATATTTGCGGAAGATGGCAGCCTCATGCTCAACGAAATCGAGGATGTCGTCGGCAGCCGGACATTAAGTGCACTAAGCGATATGAATATCGTACGGGAGTACCTTACATTCATAAAAGAAAGAATATCCCCCTAACGGAATATTTTTCTTAAATAGCGTTTAAACACAAAAAGGATGAACCGGCTTCAAGCTGGTTCATCCTTTTGTTTTATAGTTGTTTCAGTTCACTGATCCTGTGGATTACAGAGTCGCGTTTTTCGCTATAATCTTTTTCCTTGGCACGTTCTTCTTCGATGACGCTTGCCGGTGCCTTTTTAACGAAGCCCTCGTTGCCCAATTTTTTCTGTACGCGCTCAACTTCTTTATTAAGTTTGTCGAGTTCTTTTTCAAGACGTTTCACTTCTTCGTCAATATTGATCAGTCCTGTAAGCGGAAGGATTAGCTCTACGCCAGTTACGACAGCTGTCATGGCTTGAGCAGGTTCTTCGACTTCGATTCCGATCGTCAATTGCTCAGGATTACAGAAACGCTCGATATAGCTGCTGTTTTTCTGTAATGTCCCTAAAATGGACTCATCTTTCGCTTTTAAGATCAAATTGATTTTTTTGCTTAGCGGTGTGTTCACCTCAGCACGGATATTACGGACAGAGCGGATGATTTCAACCAGCAGCTTCATTTCCTCGGCTGCAGCTGTATCCGTCAACCCTTCATTCACTTCCGGCCAAGCAGCAACAGTGATGGACTCACCTTGATGCGGTAGGTTCTGCCAGATTTCTTCGGTAATGAATGGCATGAACGGGTGTAACAATCTCATCGTGTTATCCAGTACATAAGCCAAGATCGAGCGCGTCGTTTTCTTAGCTGCTTCGTCTTCGCCATATAGTGGAAGCTTCGCCATTTCAATATACCAGTCACAGAAATCATCCCAAATGAAGTTGTAAAGCACACGGCCCACTTCACCAAACTCATAACGGTCCGCAAGTCTGGTTACGTTTGAAATCGTTTCATTCAAACGCGTCAAGATCCATTTATCAGCTACAGACTTCTCACCGCTTAAATCGATTTCTTCATAAGTCATGCCGTTCATGTTCATCAAAGCAAAACGGGATGCGTTCCAAATCTTATTGGAGAAGTTCCAAACCGCTTCCACTTTTTCCGTGCTATAACGAAGGTCCTGGCCTGGCGAGCTGCCCGTGGATAAGAAGTAACGCAGCGAATCGGCACCGTATTGATCGATTACATCCATCGGATCGACACCATTGCCAAGCGATTTACTCATCTTGCGCCCCTGTTCGTCACGAACCAGACCGTGGATCAGCACATCTTCAAATGGACGTTCACCCGTGAACTCAAGAGCTTGGAAAATCATCCGCGATACCCAGAAGAAAATGATATCATAGCCTGTCACAAGTGCCCCGGTTGGATAGTAGCGTTGGAAATCGACACTGTCCTTGTCTGGCCAGCCCATAGTCGAGAACGGCCATAATGCCGAGCTGAACCATGTATCAAGAACATCTGTATCTTGTTCCCAGTTTTCAGCGTCCGCAGGCTCTTCGTGACCTACATACACTTCACCTGTATCTTTATGGTACCAGGCTGGAATGCGGTGACCCCACCAAAGCTGACGGGAAATGCACCAGTCACGGATATTTTCCATCCAATGCAGGTACGTTTTTTCGAAACGGTCCGGTACGAAATGAACTTTTTCCTCATCGGTTCCTTTTTGAAGCTCAACGGATGCATCAGCCAAAGGCTGCATTTTAACGAACCATTGAGTCGAAAGATATGGTTCAACAACAGCACCGCTTCTCTCTGAATGGCCGACTGAGTGAAGGTGATCTTCGATTTTGAAAAGTACTCCTTCTTCCTGAAGGTCCTTGACGATTTGTTTCCGGCATTCAAAACGGTCCATGCCGTCATATTTACCGGCCTTTTCATTCATAGAGCCATCTTCATGCATGACAAGGATGCGTTCCAAATCGTGACGGTTCCCGATTTCGAAGTCATTCGGATCATGAGCCGGAGTAATTTTGACCGCGCCTGAACCGAATTCCATATCGACATAATCATCACCGACAATCGGGATTTCCCGGCCTGTAATTGGCAAGCGGACCATTTTGCCGATCAAGTGTTTATAACGGTCATCTTCAGGGTGTACAGCAACAGCAGTATCGCCAAGCATCGTTTCTGGACGGGTGGTGGCAATTTCAATTTCACCTGATCCGTCAACCAAAGGATATTTCATATGGTAAAATGCGCCCTGCACATCTTTGTAAATAACCTCGATATCGGATAACGCCGTTTTCGTTGATGGATCCCAGTTGATGATGTATTCGCCGCGATAAATCAAGCCCTTGTTATAAAGCGAAACAAACACTTCGCGCACAGCCTTTGAAAGCCCTTCATCAAGAGTGAAGCGTTCACGTGTGTAATCAAGTCCAAGACCGAGCTTCGACCATTGTTCACGGATATGGCTCGCATATTCCTCTTTCCATTTCCATGTCTCTTCGACGAATTTTTCTCGCCCAAGGTCATAACGGCTCACGCCTTCAGCACGAAGTTTCTGTTCTACTTTCGCTTGAGTGGCGATACCGGCATGGTCCATGCCCGGTAACCATAAAACGTCATAGCCTTGCATCCTCTTCATGCGTGTCAATATATCTTGAAGCGTCGTATCCCAAGCGTGGCCAAGATGAAGCTTACCTGTCACGTTAGGCGGCGGGATGACAATCGTATAAGGTTCTTTTTTATCGTCACCCGTCGTTTCGAAAAACTTTCCATCAAGCCACCATTTGTAGCGGCCTTTCTCTATCGTCTGCGGATCATATTTAGTCGGCATAGAAATTTGGTTCTCTTCCATAACATTTCCTCCTTTTTGGGCATAAAAAAAACTTCCATCATCATAAAAGGACGAAGGAAGTTGTTCGCGGTGCCACCTTTTTTCCGAAAAATAAAAAAATCTCTTTCGGCTCTCAATATCGGATAACGGCTCTTCACCGGCCTTCGCTACTAAGAGGTTCACGAAGACTGCTCGCGGACGACTTCGGATGCTGCTGCCTGGAAACCTCGCACCAATTTGGTTTCCTCTCTGAAAAGTGCATTTCATCTTACTATTTCCGGTCTTTGCATTGATTTATATTCATATGTAAAATCATTGAATGCATATAGTATATAGTACAAAAAACATGGGGCTCCAGTCAATCATCTTTTCGCTTACTTTCTGAGGAATCATCCCATTTGATACAAATCAAGTTCATATTCTTTATTTTATCCTCCAGGAACAGTGAATGTGACGGCTGTTTCACCTGTTTCACCTTTTCCACTGCCCACCCATAGAATAAAAAGAAGTCCTAAAAAGGAAGGTAATAATATGAAGCGAAGATATACTCCCTATACTTTACCGCCTTGGGTGAAGAAATTCCGCGGTGTCTGCCAGCAGTTCATCTTCCCCTTTATTGTGTTCCAAGGATTACGTACGCTGATTTTCCCGACTTTCTTCGATATGCTCCTGCTAATCGCCTTTATTTTCCTGGCCATGTCTTTGTATTTCGACTGGATTTAAGTATTCCCTTACAGCAAAAAAATATACATGACTGGAGATAATCCAATCATGTATATTTAGCTTGAGGGTGATTGTTCTTCTTTGGCAGCCTCGGCAGCAGCCTTTTTCTGCTGTTCGATTTCTTCGATTTTCATCACCATATATTCAATATTTTTCAAAAGCCAAAATTGCCGCTGCAGTTGTGTAACATTATCAAGCTCTGAACGATGACCCCTGCCATCTGAGTAACCCTTCACTAATTCCAAAGCTGACCCAGGGAATGCCAGATAACTTTGCATGAGCAGCAATTCTTCTTCTTTCAACGGAAAATAACGAAAATAGTTATATAGCCAGTCAACGCAGTCATCGCATTGGACAGGATAGGTCCTTGCCGATTTAACGAGAAATGGCAGTAAATCAAAATGCGGCGGAGCCGTATTCGAATTCTCAAAATTGATGAAGTAGCCATATCCCCGCTCATCATAAACGAAATGCTTCATGGAAACCTTTCCGTGCGTGACCACGGTTCGAACCTTTTCACTATCCTTCGTTTTTTCATACCAGGTTTCAAACTTCTTGATCGAGTACTTCAGCGCTTGTGAAATATCAGTGTAGAAAGAACAAACCGTCAGTTCGAATGGAGACATATACCACTTCTTTTCACAGCTGACAATATACTCATCCATAAAGTCCTTCTCGTTATTCCAGGCATCAAGCGTCCGCTCATAATGGGCTTCCCGTTCCTCGATATCCACTTGTATTTCCTTAACGGAAAGTGTATGCATCCGAGCAAGCTCCCTGAACATTTGCTTATGTTTTTCATCGCGCTCCCCGTCCCCTTCATTATTGAGCCAGGGCATCAGGTAATACAAACGTCCATTATGAAGAACGGCGTAACGCTGATCCATCGTTTGATAAATGGGAACGATCCGGTTATAGCCTCGATGGTACAATTTTTGAACATTTTTGATAAAATCAATGCCATTCTGCGGTAACATGGATTTCAAGGCAAATGTACCGCGATCACTGTATATTTTTTTTACACGTCCGAAGTCCTCAATATATTGTACATACATGGCATATTCCTTCAATACGGTCTCCGCGTCCCGATCCCGATTGGCAGGCTGCTGATTCTCGTTTTCCCTCACGAGACTCACTCACTTTCTCTAAAAAAACTAAACGATCCGATTCCTCTAGCACCTAAAAAACAGGAGCAGACCATATGCTCTGCTCTCTGTCCTGGTCAATTCTTATATGCAACAGCCTTCGGTATATAGATGACTTGCCCTTCATGGACGTTCTGATTCGACTCCAATTCATTGCTGAAAAGTATCGATTGAACCGTAACATCATATCGTTGAGCCAAGTCATCAAGCGTTTCCCCTTGCTGAACAATGCAAACCTTCATTCTTACCAGTTCTTCTTCTTGTTTCCGTCCGAATAAATCCATGATGGATAGCTGCTTTTCATCATGATCGGCCGTTTCTTTATCATCACGTTCCGCGGCTTGTTTCCTGCCTTTGAAATTCTTACCCTCCTTAGCCGGAGGCGCAGGTCTTTCCCTCTTTTTGAATAGATCGCTTATGGACGAATTGAATTCCTCTTCCTGCTCCACCTTCACATTCTCATTAAGGATAGGACCCGCTGCAACGTCATTTTCTCCCTGCCGGATGACATCCTCGGTTTCAAAATTTGAAACTGGGCTATTTTGATGCTTGGTAGCATGACTTGGCTCTTCTACTACTTCTTCTCTCAATGTCACCTTAGGAATCTCCATCTTCTCCATGGAATCCTGCCTGCTTGGTACTTCCTCCAGTTTCGCCTCTCCCATTGAAGGTACCTTTTCCGTGGATTCAGGCGGATCGCCAATTACATCTTCTTCTACAGCTTCTTCCTCTCTATGCACTTCCGTTTCCCACTCCTCCTCTTCAGGATACGGTGAAACGGGCATTTCAAAAACTGGGGCATTATGCTGATCGCTTAAATAAATCGGTTCCTCTTCTTCTTCTTCGTTTGCTTCAGAAACTCGTTTTGCTTCTGCAGAAAAAGGCGTGTATAACTCTTCTTCCTCCTCATCGCGGAAAACAGGCTGAAAGTCCGGGATTGGCGGCACTGCAGCTGCATAAGGAATATATGACTCATTCTCCCCATCCGTTTCTTCCTGTTCCTCTGTTTCCCCAACTTCCTGGTCGGTATCGAAACGTTCTTCCACATATGAATCATTATAGATTCCGGTTATCAAAAGGTCCGCCTGCAATTTCAAACAGTTATGCTCTGGCATGGCATAATCAAAGCTTTGAATCGAGACATCTACCTCATCCAATGAGGCAATCCGATTATTCGGAATCGTTATATCAACCGGAAAACGGTGTGTGAACTCATTAAGTCCATCGAGATGCCTCTCGACCTTTTGAACCGCTTTTGGCAAAAAGGTCTGCGAAAACTCCTCTTCTTCACCATTTTGCGAGCCTTTGTATTCACCGCTTAAATCTAACGAGCCTCGTATATAAACATATTGATCACTTTCTTGAATCGCCACATTTGGATCAAGGGAAATGGAATATAGCTCAGCCACTTCCTGTCCCTTCTGGAACCAAACGGATTCCTCTAAAGAAAATCGTAAATACGATTCATTTTCTTGCGACAAGACAACTCCTCCTTTCAGCTTCAGGAAACGGTACCTATACCAATATCAATCTATGAAGGAAGGAAGCTGATTATTCCTTCATTTCATTTGCAATACTCCTTATATTAGCCCTTTAAAAAGAAGGAGATTCAATTTTCAGGCTGAAATTAAGCTGGATTGTAACAATCGGCCCGGCCTATCTTCATTCGGGACTTCTACCAATTAATTCGTCCTCCTAGCTTTTGATTCGTTTCTTCCATTTACTGATTAAATTCAAAAAAACTGGCTACCTTTCTCCAAAAGTTTTTGGAAAAATGGTAGCCAGTTCAAATTTATTATTATCGAATATAGCGGAAATTCATGAAGCCTTGCATCATTATTTCAATTTTGCAAAAGCCTGTTCTGCCGCTGCAATGGTCTTTTCGATATCTTCATCACTATGTGCAGTGGAAAGAAATAAACCTTCAAACTGTGATGGCGGCAAGTAGATGCCTTGATTCGCCATTTCCCTATAGTAAGAAGCAAAGAATTCTAAGTCGGATGTTTTAGCTGTATCATAGTTTACGACTTCTTCATTAGTAAAGAAAAGTCCAATCATGGAACCGGCACGGTTGAATGTATGGGGAACTCCGTACTTTTCCGCTGCTTCGCCAATTCCTTTTTCGAGCATATCCCCTTTTCGGGTGAACTCATCATAGGATTCTGGAGTCAATTGGCTCAGCGTTTCAAGGCCAGCCGTCATCGCAAGAGGGTTACCAGACAATGTCCCTGCTTGATAGATTGTCCCACTTGGGGCAATTTGTTCCATGAATTCACGCTTGCCTCCGAATGCTCCGACAGGCAAGCCGCCGCCAATTACTTTCCCAAGGCAAGTCAGATCAGGAACGATGCCAAAATAGCCTTGTGCACAATTATAGCCCACACGGAACCCTGTCATAACTTCGTCAAAGATCAATAGAGCCCCGTATTGGGTCGTCACTTCACGTAAGCCTTCGAGGAAACCAGGTTGTGGCGGAACCACGCCCATGTTCCCTGCAACAGGTTCTACGATGATACAAGCGATGTCTTCGCCAAATTGTTCAAACGCATATTTGGTGGCAGCAAGATCATTATATGCTACGGTAATCGTATTTTTTGCAATGCCTTCCGGTACTCCAGGGCTATCCGGTAAACCTAATGTTGCAACGCCTGAACCCGCTTTGATTAGCAATGAATCGCCATGGCCATGATAGGAACCTTCGAATTTCAGGATTTTATCACGGCCTGTAATGCCTCGTGCCAGCCTTAGTGCACTCATCGTCGCTTCAGTTCCTGAAGATACCATCCGGATCATTTCAATCGAAGGCACCCGTTCAATGACCAACTTGGCCAGTTCATTCTCTATAAGCGTAGAAGTTCCAAAGCTTGTACCTGTTTCCGCTACCTTTTTCAATGATTCCACGACACGGTCATTCGTGTGACCCAGGATAAGCGGTCCCCATGAAAGAACATAGTCGATATATTCATTTCCATCGATATCATACATTTTTGAGCCTTTTCCACGCTCCATGAAAATGGGATCCATATCCACAGATTTGAAGGCACGCACCGGGCTGTTCACGCCGCCTGGCATCAAATTTTTTGCTTCGGCAAACGCTTTTTTCGATTTTTCATATGACCGCATGATTCAATCCCCTTTTTCCATTACAGGTTATATTTTTTATATCATTGATTATCTTCGTTTATCCAGCGTGCTACCTCTTTTGAAAAATACGTAATGATCAAGTCGGAACCTGCGCGTTTCAAGCCTGTCAGCATTTCCATCACTATCGCTTTTTCATCAATCCAGCCATTTTGGGCAGCAGCCTTAACCATTGAATATTCACCGCTGACATTATAGGAAACAACCGGAAGATTAAAGTTATTCTTAACGTCCCTGATGATGTCCATGTAGGAAAGGGCTGGTTTCACGATTAGGAAGTCCGCACCTTCAGCAACATCGGATTCAGCCTCACGGAACGCTTCAAGGCGATTGGCGGGATCCATTTGGTAAGTTTTCCTGTCACCAAATTGTGGCGCACCATTCGCAGCATCACGGAATGGGCCGTAAAAGGCCGAAGCATATTTCACCGCATAGGACATGATCGGAATATCTTCATAACCCGCTTCATCTAGTCCTGTACGGATAGCCGCAACGAAACCGTCCATCATATTGGAAGGCGCAATAATATCGGCGCCGGCCTCTGCCTGGCTGATTGCCGTTTTGGCAAGAAGGTCAAGAGAAGCGTCATTGAGGATTTTTTCCCCTTCAACGACCCCGCAATGGCCATGGCTTGTATACTCACAAAGGCAGGTATCCGCAATGACAATAACTTCAGGATATTGTTTTTTAATAAAGCGGGTTGCCGCTTGCACAAGTCCGTTGTGATGAAATGCCCCTGTGCCCTGTTCGTCCTTATCATGATCAAAAGGGACACCGAATAAAATGACTGATTTAATTCCCAGACTCACGACTTCATCCATTTCGGCCCCCAGATTATCCATGGATAGCTGATAGATGCCTGGCATAGAGTTGATTTCATTTTTCACATTTTCCCCGTCGATGACGAAGATCGGATAGATCAAATCCTCTTTATGCAATTGTGTTTCACGGACTAATGCCCTCATGCCAGCACTTGCACGCAAGCGGCGGTGGCGATTGAATGGAATGTTTTTCATTTTAAAGTTCCTCCCTTTTTACTTCTTTTTAAGATGAAGCGTATTAACTCCGCAACCATGGCATCCGTCGTATAAACATCTGGACAGACATCGACGGATAGCCCATGTTTTTCAGCCGTTTTAGCGGCAATCGGCCCGATGCAGGCGATGATGATCCGATCTATGTATGTATCCAATTCATGGCGTTTCATGATCTGTAAAAAATGATTGACTGTCGATGAACTCGTAAAGGTGATGATGTCGATTTCATGGTTCTTTATAAGATGCACCAGTTTTTTTTCACTGCTTCGGGGAAGCACTGTATGATAAATAATCACTTCATCACAGGATGCACCAGCTTCATTGATCGCCTCCGCAATGACCGCCCTTGCGAGATTTCCCTTTGCCAGCAGCACGCGTGACCCCGGACCAAGCCGGGTATTGAACTCCGCCACGAACCCTTCGGCAACAAACTGAGCTGGAACGAAATCCGCCTTATATCCATGCCGTTTCAGGGCCGCTTCTGTTTTGGAGCCGATTACTGCTATTTTCGGAAGCTTCAAAGGCTGGTTTCCAAGTAGCTTAAAGAAGAAATCCACCCCATTTTGACTGGTCAGAATGATCCAGTCATATGTAAGCAACTCTTCTAACCGCTGTTGTACATCTTCCATATGATCAGGAAGAGTGAACTCAAGCAATGGCACAAGAAGCGGTGTTCCGCCATTTTTTTCGATCGACTCTTTTAAACCATCTGCCTGTCCTTTCCCTCTGGTGATTAATACCTGATAATCCTTAAGGGGTTGAACGGGATTCATTACTGATCAAGCTCTTCTTTTACGCGATCAATCAATTCTTTACCGCCCATTTCACTAATCTGTTTGGCAGCAGCATGCCCAACCGCCTCGGGATCAGCACCCTCAACCATTTCTTTATAAATCACCTTTCCATCCGGGGCAGCGACCAAAGCCGTCAACGAAACGGATCCATTATCTTTTGCCACCGCAAATCCGGCAATCGGCACCTGGCATCCGCCTTCCATTTTATCCAAAAAGGCACGTTCCGCTTCAACCGTTCTTTTCGTTTTTTCACAGGTCAATTTTGCAAGTTCCGCCAGCAGTTCTTTGTCGTCATCGCGGCATTCAATGGAAAGTGCTCCTTGTCCAACTGCCGGAATGCAAATATCCTCATCTAAAAATTCCGTTACGATGTCCTGCTCCCATCCCATTCTTGATAGTCCGGCCGCTGCTAAAATGATGGCATCATAATCTTCCGTTTTCAGCTTATTCAGACGGGTATCGATATTACCCCGAATCCATTTAATTTCAAGGTCCGGCCTTCTAGCCAAAATTTGCGCGCCACGTCGCAAGCTGCTTGTACCAATGATGGAACCGGGCTTCAGTTCGGAAAGGGTTTCATGATTCTTTGAAATCAAGGCATCCCGATGGTCCTCCCTCGGTGGTATGCAGCCAATCGTCAAGCCTGGAGGCAGCACAGCAGGCATATCTTTCATACTATGTACGGCCATATCAATTTCTTTATCAAGCATCGCTTGTTCGATTTCTTTAACGAATAAGCCCTTTCCGCCTACCTTGGAAAGTGTTACATCAAGGATTTGGTCACCCTTTGTGACAATTTCCTTCACCTCGAACTCGTATGGGACCCCAAGCTCTTTAAGTTGATCGATTACCCAATTCGTTTGGGTGATCGCTAATTTACTACGTCTAGAACCGACAATTATTTTTCTCATAGTTTCCTCCTATGTATTCCAAAAGTGGAATGTTGAAAGGCTTCCGAAAAGGAAAAAGTTAATTAACACAATCATGAAAGATCCAATATTCAGAAAGGCTAGCGTCCTTCCATACATTTGTTTCCGAATTTTCAAGTATAAAAACACACTGTAAGCGATAAGCAAAATGAATGAGCCGATGATCTTCATGTCCAGCCAGGATACCCCAGGCACTTTTATATAAGCCCATTGAATCCCCAGGATAAGGGAGACCACTAATAATGGAACACCTATTACCGCGAGGACATAAGACATATGCTCGAGCTTTGTTAAATCGCCGAGACGAAGCAGGCGTTTTCCCCACTTCTTCCTTTTCAGTAAATCATATTGAATTAAGTATAAAAGTGAAAAAACGAAAGAAAGCGTGAATGCCCCATATGATAGGATGGCAAAAGTGATATGTATGAGCAATAGCTCTGAAACCAGGCGCTGTGCAAGCACTTGAGATTCTATCTGAACAGGCGCAAAGGTATGGATGGCCATGACCATGAAACCTAATACATTCGTAAAAAAGACCGTAAAATCGACTCTTAGCAATCGGTTAATGATTAAAGATAGCGAAATGAGGACCCATGCATAAAAATATAAGCCTTCAAAAATCGTCAATACCGGGAACCTTCCCGTTTTCAAAACATACAGAAACAAAAAAATTGTTTGCAGTACCCAAACAATAGAAAGCAACCAGAAGGCGACCCTATTCGCCTTCTGGTTATTATTAAGGAAATCGATAAAATATAAAAGCATACTGATGGCATACAATAAAACAGTGGCTTCATGCAATCTTGTCATTAGTAATTCCATATCTACCTCATTACTGGACAGGAACTGGATTCAATAGGGATGACTTGGAGCTGTTCCGTTCTTTTTCATCCGCAACCAGCTGGTCTTCAATCAATTCCTCTAAATGAAAGATTTTCATAAAATTATTCAATTGCTCTTTTGCATTCGGCTCATCTGCCAGCTCTTTTGCATAAAGTATCGGATCTTTCAGCATTTGGTTGATGATGCTTTTCGTATGCTTGTTCAGAACTTTTTTGTCACGTTCGCTTAAATGCGGAAGCTTTCTTTCGATGCTTTCCATCGTTTCCTTCTGTATCGATAGGGATTTTTCCCGTAAAGAAGAAATGACGGGAACCACACCAAGTAAATTAATCCATTGGTTGAAGTCCACAATTTCTGATTCGATCATCAATTCTATTTTCTCGGCAGCTTTTTTACGTTCTTCGATATTGGCTTGGACGATCCCTTCAAGATCGTCAATATCATACAAGAAGACATTTTCCAGCTCGGCCAATGTCGGATCGAGGTCACGCGGCACTGCGATATCGACCATGAAAATAGGACGGCCTTTACGAAGCTTATTGACGAATGACATCATTTCCTTTGTTACAAGAAGATCTTTTGATCCAGTTGAAGTAATCAGGATATCAGATTCCACTAAAGCGCATTGCAGCTCTTGAAGCTGTTTCGCCGTACCATTGAATCTCTCGGCCAGGTCGACCGCTTTCTGGAAGGTACGGTTAATGACCGTAATGCTGTCAGCGCCATTGCTATGAAGATTTTGAATGGCCAGCTCACCCATCTTACCGGCCCCAAGAATCAAGACATTCTTGCCGTTCAGGCCTCCAAAGATTTTTTTTGCAAGCTCGACTGCCGCATAGCTGACAGAAACGGCGTTCGTATTGATCTCCGTTTCTGAATGGGCTTTTTTCGCTAATGTAAGGGCTTGTTTGAAGAGATGGTTAAAAACGGTACCAATCGTATCTTCCTTCTGTCCTAACATGTAGCTGGAACGCACTTGTCCCAAAATTTGAGTTTCTCCCAGTATCATGGAATTCAAGCCGCAGGTCACTGAAAATAAATTCTCGGCAGCCCCATCGGCTTCATAGATATACAGGTATTTAGAAAATTCTTCTTTATCGATGTTAAACCATTCCGAAAGAAATTCCTTTATATAATACCTGCTTGTATGAAGCTGGTCACCGACCGCATATATTTCCGTCCTGTTACATGTTGAAATAATAATGTTTTCCAAGATGCTTTTTTTATTTTTAAGAGCTTTCATTGCCTCGGCAAGTTCGGCTTCGTTAAACGATAGTTTTTCCCGAATTTCAACAGGGGCAGTTTTGTAATTTATACCAACCGCTAGAATATGCATCCTTTTGTTTTGCACCCCCAAAATTTTTCATGTAAATTTATTATACCATGTACTAAAATGGTTTCACGCAAATAATATGAACAGTTTATGAAAACGTATGCTACCATGGAAAAGACAGCCAAAACGCCTGAATTGTTACAAAAGGTGTCTAAGCGGATTTGTAAGTTACATAAGTTACATACATATTTCGACATTGTGTACAAAAGTACCATAACAAAAATGGCAAAAAACTTCAAGTAATCGAATTGCATAGGAGGATAAAATGAAAACGCAGCGTATTTTCCCAGGAATCGTTTTAATCGGTTTCGGGCTCTACTTTTTTCTTGAACATTCCCAAATCGAAATCTTTCCAGGCTTTTTCAGCTGGCCCACCTTATTATGTATAGTTGGTGCCGCCTTTCTGATTCAGGCATATAGCGGAAATGAATATGAGTCCATCCTGCCAGGCGTCATCTTACTCGGGTTCGGGGCTCACTTCCACATCGTCGAGAACCTGGATATTTGGCCGGATAATATAGGTATCTTTATTTTAATCATCTCTCTGGGATTTATTCTCCGGGCACGTAAAACAAAATCTGGAATGTTTCACGGCATGGTACTATTCATCATCTCGATCACTTTATTATTCTATGATAAAATCCAAACGTCTTTCGGGTTTGATGATACAACTACCGCGAACATCGAAAGATTTTGGCCATTTGCCTTGATGGCAATCGGCATTTATTTTTTGGTTCGAAAAAAGTGAAAATTTTTGATTGGCAATTTATACAAATTCCATAATGAAAAAGGGTATTCCAGATGCGGAATACCCTTTTCTTTTACATATATTTCTTAAGGACGCCCCATGCTTGTTCCTTACCTTCTCCTGTTTCACCAGAGAATAGAAGCAATTCATCTTCTTTTTCCATATTTAACGTTTGGCGCGTGATTTTCAAGTGCTTCTGCCATTTGCCTTTTGGAATTTTATCCGCTTTGGTGGCAATAACGATCCGGGGCAGGTCATAATGCTTCAGGAATTCATACATTGCGATATCATCCTTTGTCGGTGGATGACGCAAATCGACGATCAGAAGCGCAGCGCGGAGCTGGTCACGGGAAGTGAAGTACGTTTCGATCATCCTTCCCCAAGCATCACGCTCCGTCTTAGATACTTTCGCATAACCATAACCCGGTACATCCACAAAATGGAGTGCTTCATTTATGATATAAAAATTCAAGGTCTGCGTCTTACCCGGTTTAGAGGATGTGCGCGCCAAGTTTTTTCGATTGATCATTTTGTTGATGAAACTGGATTTCCCAACGTTGGAACGGCCTGCCAAGGCAAATTCCGGTATTGGGGTATTTGGATATTGTTCAGGCTTCACAGCACTGATGACAATATCTGAACTCGTCACTTTCATTCGTTCACACCTACCAATGCATGCTCAAGGACTTCATCGACGTGTGAAACTGGAACAAATGTTAATGCTTTACGGACACTTTCCGGGATATCATCAATATCCTTTTCGTTATTTTGCGGGATGATAATTTTCGTAAGTCCTGCGCGATGGGCAGCTAAAGATTTTTCTTTAAGCCCGCCGATCGGAAGAACCCGTCCGCGTAATGTAATTTCGCCTGTCATGCCTACCTCTTTTCTGATCGGCCTATTTGTAAGGGCCGATATTAACGCTGTTGCAATCGTGATGCCTGCAGAAGGGCCATCTTTTGGGACCGCACCTTCGGGGACATGAATATGGATATCATATTTTTCATGGAAGTTCGAATCAATCTGAAGTTTCTCGGTTTTTGAACGGACATAACTGAAAGCAGCCTGGGCTGACTCTTTCATTACATCGCCAAGCTTTCCTGTCAGGATCAGCTTGCCTTTACCTGGTGATAAGGAAACCTCGATTTGCAGCGTATCGCCACCTACCGACGTGTACGCTAACCCATTGGCTACACCGACTTGGTTCTCGACTTCCGCCTGTCCATAATGGAACATGGTTTTCCCTAAAAACTCCTCGACATTCTTATCAGAAATGACGACCCGCTTTTTATCTCCGGAAACGATGATTTTTGCAGTCTTCCGACAGATGCTTGCAAGCTGTCGCTCCAGACTCCGAACACCGGCTTCCCGAGTATAGTAACGGATGATTTTTGTTAGAGCTTCCTCACGGATTTGCAGTTGTGTCTTCAATAGACCATGGTTTTCCAGCTGTCTAGGCAGCAAGTGATCCTTGGCTATATGAAGTTTCTCTATCTCAGTATAACCTGCAATCGAAATGATTTCCATACGATCACGAAGCGGACCGGGAATCGATCCCAAATTATTCGCCGTCGCTACGAACATGACTTTGGAAAGATCGTAGGTTTCTTCAATATAATGATCACTGAAATTATGATTTTGCTCCGGATCAAGCACCTCCAGCATCGCTGCAGATGGATCTCCCCTAAAGTCATTGGACATCTTATCCACTTCGTCCAGTAAAAAGACAGGATTGATCGTTCCGGCTTTTTTCATGCCTTGAATGATCCGTCCCGGCATCGCCCCTACATATGTGCGGCGATGTCCGCGGATTTCTGATTCATCACGCACTCCACCTAAAGATATACGGACGAAATTCCTATTCAGGGATGAAGCGATCGATTTAGCCAGGCTCGTTTTCCCGACCCCCGGCGGTCCCACCAAACAAAGGATCGGTCCCTTCAATGAATTGGTCAATTGCTGGACGGCCAAATACTCAAGCACCCGCTCCTTCACCTTTTCCAAACCATGGTGGTCCCGGTTCAAGATTTTTTCGGCTTTATGAATATTCAAGTCATCTTTGGTCGCTTTGGTCCACGGAAGCGAAATCAGCCATTCGATATAATTGCGGATGACAGAACTCTCGGCTGAGCTCGAAGGAACTTTTTCATAACGGTCCAATTCCTTTAATGCCGTTTCTTTGATATGCTCAGGCATATCCGCTTCTTCAATCTTTTCGTTGAGGACCTCAATTTCCCCTGTTTTTCCTTCTTTATCGCCCAATTCCTTTTGGATCGCTTTCATTTGTTCTCGTAAATAATATTCCTTTTGAGTCCGTTCCATCGAACGCTTAACACGCTGGCCGATCTTTTTCTCGAGAAAAAGAACTTCCTTCTCGTTATTGATAATCTCGATGACACGGCTTAAACGCTCTTTCATATCAATGGTCTCAAGCACTTCTTGCTTCTCCTTCAATTTCAAAGGCAAGTGTGAAGCGATTATATCCGCTAATCGCCCAGGCTCATCAATATCCGCAGTGGACGAAAACGTTTCACCGGTTATTTTTTTGGACATTTTTATGTATTGTTCAAAATAATCCAGTAGTGTGCGCATTAATGCTTGATGCTCAGCATCCTTTTCATCACTGTCTTCATATATTTTAATCTTGGCACCATAATGTGTCTCATAATCGTAAAATTCAATGACTTCTGCGCGGTTCAACCCTTCCACCAACACCCGGATTGTACCATTCGGAAGCTTCAACATCTGTTTTACCTTTGTTAAAGTTCCCATTGTAAATAAATCTTCTTCACCTGGTTCGTCCAACGAAACATCTTGTTGTGTCGTCAAAAATATAAGATGGTCTTCCACCATTGCTTTCTCAAGGGCTTGCACTGATTTATCTCGGCCTACATCTAAATGAAGTACCATCGTTGGATATACAAGCAGTCCTCTAAGCGGCAGGAGGGGGACGATGATTTCTTTATCAGTCATTTCCTGACACCTCCATCTAATTAGTATCGTCGTTGTAAACTATTTACCCATGTTCTCAACCTTTTAACAATTCTATCCTATTTATATAGAAGTGTCTATTCGTTTACCTTAACACGTTTCGACTGCTATTATTATCTCCAATATTAGATAAAAAAGCACGTTTGAATGCGTGTTTATTTTTACGTCAAGTTTGTCAGGAACGCCAATATGGCCCTTAAAATGCCCCGGTTCTATTTTTAGCCGGGGCATTTCCTTTATACACTTTCTTTTTTTGATAGGTCCAAGGTTGTAAGGATTTGTTCCGACATCAATTCTTTTTTCAGTGCCTGATCCAGCACTTCTTTTACATTCGAAACAGGAATGATTTCTATATCCTTGATTTCAGCTAGAAGCGGCTGCATGTTTTCGGCTGGGATGATTACTTTCTTTGCCCCGGCAAGTTTAGCCGCCTTGATTTTCGGAATGACACCGCCGATCGGTTTAACGCCGCCATGAATGCTTATTTCTCCAGTCATCGCCAAGGTGTGATCAACAGGGATTTTATATATGGCCGAGTATATGCCTGTGGCCATTGCAATTCCTGCAGAAGGGCCATCTACTGGACTTCCGCCAGGAAAGTTCACATGGATATCGAATTGATTGGCAGGCACTCCCATCGACCGTAAAACCGTAATGACATTCTCTATCGAACCTTTTGCCATGCTCTTGCGGCGAATCGATTTGCCACTCCCGCCGCCGATACTTTCTTCTTCAACGATGCCGGTAATGTTTATCGAACCTTTTTCATCAGAGGCAGCCATGACCGTAACCTCGATTTCCAGCAACGCCCCGCTGTTGGGACCATATACGGCAAGACCGTTGACAAGGCCTATTTTAGAATTCGATTCTATTTTCCTGTCCATTCTTTGGGTCAGCTGGCTGCTATGGGCCATCCAATCTATATCTTCTTCTCTGATAAAAGTCCTGTTTTCATTAATTGATATTCCTGAAAGAGTCTGAATCATGTTGACAGCTTCCCTGCCATTTCGGGCATAATCCGAAATCGACTGCAAGCCCTTTTCACTGATGGTGATCCCGACTTTATCAGAGGCATTCTTAGCCACGGTGATTATTTCTTCCCGGTCAAGTTCACGGAAAAACACTTCTATGCATCTAGAACGTATCGCAGGCGCGATTTCATTTGGCGTTCTTGTTGTAGCTCCAATCAGCCGAAAGTCAGCCGGTAGTCCATTTTTAAAAATATCATGGATGTGAGTGGGAATATTTTGATTTTCCTCTTGATAATAAGCACTTTCCAGAAAGACCTTACGATCCTCCAATACCTTTAACAGTTTATTCATCTGTATTGGATGAAGCTCCCCTATTTCATCAATGAACAGTACGCCACCATGAGCATTGCTGACTGCACCCTGCTTTGGCTGCGGAATGCCAGCCTGTCCCATTGCCCCAGCTCCTTGGTAGATTGGATCGTGCACAGAACCAATAAGCGGATCGGCAATCCCTCGTTCATCGAACCTGGCTGTGGTGGCGTCTAATTCAACGAAAACAGCCGAATTCTTAAAGGGGGACTTGCCATTTTTCTTCGCCTCTTCCAAAACAAGTCTGGCAGCTGCCGTTTTCCCTACCCCTGGAGGACCGTAAATTATCACATGCTGGGGATTCGGCCCACATAAAGCGGCTTTTAAAGATTTAATTCCATCTTCTTGACCAATGACTTCATTAAATGTGCTTGGTCTAACCTTTTCTGCCAATGGCTCTGTTAACGAAATCGATCTCATCTTCCGTAATTGGTCCATCTCTTTACGTGAATCACGGTCAATGGAAACTTTTTGTGTCCGCTGGCCTTTCAATAAGTTCAAAAAATACAATCCAATAATGATCCCAAAAAACAGCTGGATAAATAACGCCAATCCTGTCCAATTCATCGTATTCCCTCCTGCACTCTCCAGTTTGTCATTTCTGTTAGTATCTCCTTTGGAAGGGCGAAATTATCCAAGAAATTCGTGATGAAAATTTTGGCGTTTTTATCCTAAATAACAAAAATTTTAAAAAAAGACAAACAAAAAGACTGCCAGGATGAACTGGCAGTCTTGCTTTTTCATATAAATCAAGCAGATGTTTTCTTTTCTTGTCCTTTGATGGTAGTACCGTCCTTTAGGACGAGCTTTGGCGATTCGTTTTTCGAAATCGTGCTGCCTGTGATTACACATTTTGCAACATCATCACGTGAAGGAAGATCGAACATCACTTCAAGAATGATGCCTTCGATGATGGAGCGCAGACCACGTGCACCAGTTTTACGTTCAATTGCCTTTTTAGCAATTTCACTTAGCGCTTCCTGTTCGAATTCCAATTCAACATCGTCAAGCTCAAGCAATTTTTGATATTGTTTAACAAGGGCATTTTTCGGCTTTGTAAGGATTTCAATCAAAGCAGCTTCATCCAATTGCTCAAGAGTCGCAATTACCGGAAGACGTCCGATGAATTCCGGAATTAATCCGAAACGAAGCAAGTCTTCAGGAAGGACTTTGGAAAGCAATTCTTTTTCTGCAATATCATCCTTTTTCACGTCAGAGCCAAAGCCAATGACTTTTTGACCAAGACGGCGTTTGATGATCGGTTCGATGCCATCAAAGGCACCGCCGCAGATGAACAAAATATTGGTCGTATCGATTTGGATGAATTCCTGATGTGGATGTTTACGTCCACCTTGAGGCGGAACACTTGCAACCGTTCCTTCAAGTATTTTCAATAAAGCTTGTTGCACACCTTCACCAGACACGTCACGTGTAATGGAAGGATTTTCCGATTTACGGGCAACTTTATCGATTTCATCAATATAAATGATGCCTTTTTCCGCTTTTTCCACATCATAATCAGCTGCTTGAATCAATTTTAGCAGGATGTTTTCGACATCTTCCCCAACATATCCAGCTTCCGTCAGTGAAGTGGCATCAGCAATGGCAAAAGGAACATTCAGTAATCGCGCCAATGTTTGCGCAAGAAGGGTTTTCCCGCTTCCCGTCGGTCCGATTAGGGCGATGTTACTTTTGGAAAGCTCCACATCGTCGACTTTGCTATTGGAATTGATACGTTTATAATGATTGTAAACAGCTACAGCCAAAGATTTCTTTGCCTGTTCTTGTCCAATCACATATTCGTCAAGAATTTCACGGATTTCCATAGGTTTAGGAACATCTCTGAATTCTACTTCTTCATCAGTGCCCAGCTCTTCTTCGACGATCTCCGTACAAAGTTCTATACACTCGTCACAAATATAGACACCTGGACCAGCAACCAGTTTACGGACTTGTTCTTGTGTTTTACCGCAAAAAGAACATTTTAATTGTCCTTTTTCATCATTAAATTTAAACATGTACGTTCACCCCTTTAAATACTCTTCCAACTCTATTACATAGCGGTACCCAATCGTAATGAAAAAACTAGGCACACATCTACTTAAACATTCCAAAATCCTAAGTATGTTTTGCATTTTATCATGTTCTTGGAAGTTTAGTAACAAAAATGCTCACGGTCCGAGTTGTTAAATAAGTACAATAATCAATCAATATGTATTTGCCCTTTACCAGTATGCCCAAAACTTTGGATTTTTAAAAGCAGGATTTGCTGTATAAATATGTATATGCGGTATTAGAACTAATCTACACCGAAATCCAAAAAAAATCAATCAGGAAATAACCGATATTTGAAATTTACACTAATTCTCAATATGTATAAAACAAGGCACGATTACTCGCGCCTTGTTTTTTAAAGGAAATATTTTAATCTACTTATTTAATAAAAATTATTTTGCGTCAACTGTTTTGCTGTTTTCTACCAAGAAGTCAATTGCTTTCTTAATTTTAAGATCGCCTTTGATTCCATCTAAGTTTCCAAGAGCTTGTTTGATCGCGTCAACTTCCATATTGTACATAGTAGCCATTTGTGCAAGTTCAGCTTCTACATCTTCGTCAGTAGCTTCAAGTTTTTCAACTTCAGCGATCGCTTCAAGAGTTAGGCTCGTACGAACTTGCCCTTCAGCTTCTTCTTTCATTTGCGCTTTTAAAGCTTCTTCGTCTTGACCTGAGAATTGGTAGTAAAGTTCCAAATTAAGACCTTGAGATTGAATGCGTTGAGAGAACTCATTCATCATGCGGTCAACTTCGTTTGAAATCATTGCTTCAGGAACGTCTATTTCTGCACCTTCAACAGCTTTACCAATTACAGTGTTTTGAATGAAGTTTTCTTCTTCATGTTTTTTGTCATGCTCTAATTTATGTTTTGTTTTTTCTTTAAGTTCAGCCAAAGTTTCCACTTCGTCGTCGACATCTTTCGCGAACTCATCATCCAACTCAGGAAGTTGTTTTGTTTTGATTTCGTGAATTTTCACTTTGAATACTGCTGGTTTACCTGCAAGTTCAGCAGCATGGTATTCTTCAGGGAATGAAACTTCGATATCTTTTTCAGCGCCAGTTTCAAGACCAACAAGTTGCTCTTCAAATCCTGGAATGAAAGAGTTTGAACCGATTTCCAATGAATGGTTTTCTGAAGCTCCGCCTTCGAATGCTTCACCATCAACGAATCCTTCAAAGTCAAGAACAACTGTATCGCCTTCAGCAGCTTGTCCTTCTTCTTTAACGACAAGCTCAGCTTGACGCTCTTGCAAAGTTTTCAATTCGTTTTGAACATCTTCGTCAGTTACTTCAGTTTTGAATTTTTCAACTTCAACACCTTTGTAATCTCCCAATTTAACTTCAGGCTTAACTGTTACAGTTGCAGTGAAGATCAGGTTTTCGCCTTTTTCCATTTTCTCGATGTCGATTTCTGGACGATCTACAGGCTGAATTCCAGCTTCTTCGACAGCATTTGCATAAGCATCTGGAAGAATGATATCAAGCGCATCTTGGTAAAGTGATTCTACGCCGAATTTTTTTTCGAACATTTGACGTGGCATTTTACCTTTACGGAAGCCAGGTACATTTACTTGTTTCACTACTTTTTTGAAAGCTGCGTCTAAACCTTCGTTTACTTTTGCAGCGTCAACTTCGATTGTTAGTACGCCTTGATTACCTTCTTGTTTTTCCCATTTTACAGACATGTGTTTCCCTCCAAAAATCTATATACTTCAATAATAAGCATTGGATGAATATGCTTTGCAAGTGTTAACAAGTCATCCTTCAAATATATCCCAAAAATATTGGGGAAATCGTCAAAATTAGACGATTATACATTACAACCACTACATTATACCATAGGATTAATCTGTTACAACAGCAATAGCTTAAATAATGGGATAAGAAATTTCTTCAATTTCTTTTATATAGGAAAGAATATCCGCAACGCTTTCCTCATCAGCATGGTAAAGGTCCGCTAATTCCCTCATGAAAACTTCCCCGGTCATGTATTCTTCCGCCAAGGCATGGTAGGCAGCTGCCCATGCCGGCAAGCTTTCTGGTCCGGGTTCAAAAGGAAACAATAAAAAAGAATGACGTTCAATCAAACTATGGACCATTTCAAATAAGCTCGGATTATCCTGACTGATTTCCTCTTCGGTCAGTCCGGTTACCTTCTTATAGAAGTCCGTCTCCTTCAAACTTTTCAATTCGCTTGGTATGACCGACTTTGATTGATTGAATTTCCTCAACGTCACTTCCTCGTTATATTCCTGGTCGATAAGGATGTTAAGGAGCATCGTTTTAAAGAAAGGGTGTCCCTCATCTTTTTGTAGAAATTCTACGATTTGAGGGATAAATGGTCGAATATTGATATTCGTGAGTTTTGAAATGACCATAAGCATTTCATTATCCGTTTTCCCTTCAAAAAGCTCATCCTCCTGCAATTCCTCTGAAAGCTGCTGATTTTGCCTTTCCTTCTCCTCTTTTTTATCCTCAAGGGCCCGTTTACTGAACTGAAGCATCTTTTCAAAATGCTCCTCTTTATCAAAAGGAATTTGACTTTCTTCAAATAGCAGTTCGATCGTCGTGACCATTTCCTGATGCTCGCCCAATTGCAGCAGTACCATCAAATAAATATTGATCAGTTGAAAATAGTCGCCAATGCCTTTATTCAGCATCTCTATACACAACTCTTTTGACTCCTGGTAATATTCAAGTTCGACTAACGATACCACTAGTCCCATGCAAACTTCATCATTTTCGGGCTCATACTCCCTGGCTTGGCTGAAAAGCTGTGCAGCCGCTTTAAAGTTTCTGTTTCCAAGCTCATCCAGTCCTTTTACAATCAGCCTTTCACCGAGATTTGGAAAGGCGATAATTTTGGTTTCTCCGACCTTCTTTTCGTTGTTCTCATCATCCATCCTATTTTCCGCCTCACCGTTCGCTTTTTGAGAAACAGTTTAGCATGTAATAGCTGGAAACACAAAAAATTATATGCCTGATGAACGCCTTTTCGTCTTTCCCCGATAAAAAAAATCCCGCTTCCTTTCAATTATGAAAGGATAACGGGAAATGACCTTCTTCGATTAAATACTTGATACTGCCTTTTTTTGAGATTCATAGTCCGAAATCTCTTTATCATATTGAAGCGTTATCGAAATTTCATCCCAGCCTTTGATGAGCATTTCCTTCCAATATGGATGAATTTCAAAGCTTGTTTCAAACCCTTGACCATCTTTCAATGTCTGATTGGGAAGGTCGATCGTCAACTCATAATCAAGAGCCGACACCCTCTCCATTAAATAGTTTACTTCAGTCTGGGTTAAAGCGATGGGAACCATGCCATTTTTCATGCAATTACTTTTAAAGATATCAGCATAAGAAGGAGCGATGATGATATCGAATCCGTAGTCTTTCAATGACCAAGGGGCGTGCTCACGCGAAGAACCGCAGCCAAAATTCTCACCTGCTATTAAAATGGATGTGTCTTGATTATGGGGCTGATTCAATTCAAAATCAGGACGTTCCTTTCCATTTTCATCAAAACGCCAGTTATAGAATAAAAACTCGCCAAATCCGCTTCGCTCAATCCGTTTTAAAAATTGCTTTGGAATGATTTGGTCCGTATCCACGTTCTTACGGTCAAGTGCCGCCGCTCTTCCTTTATATATAGTAATGGGTTCCATTCTCTGCACCTCCGGTTAATTCGTATTCTTAATGGACTTGTTCAGTTCTTTTCAAATTCCTGATATCGACAAACTTCCCATGAATGGCGGCCGCGGCTGCCATGGCTGGACTAACCAGGTGCGTTCTTGCTCCAGCTCCTTGCCTGCCTTCAAAGTTCCGATTACTTGTGGATGCACAATGCTCACCGGCCGGAACAAAGTCAGGATTCATGCTCAGGCACATGCTGCAGCCCGATTCACGCCATTCAAAGCCCGCAGATTTGAAAATCTCATCCAACCCTTCATCTTCCGCTTGCCTTTTGACGCTTTGTGAACCGGGTACGACCATCGCCCGAACCCCTTTATGAACAGTTTGGCCTTCGATCATTTCTGCGGCTTGCCGTAAGTCCTCAATGCGTGAATTGGTACACGATCCTATGAATACATGTTGTACGGGAATTTTCGTGATCGGCATGCCTTCCTCAAGACCCATATACTCAATGGCCCGATTCAGTTCCTTAGGATCCATGATATCTTCTGCGAAGGTAGGTACTTTTCCGTCCACTCCACTAGCCATTCCAGGATTTGTCCCCCAGCTGACCATTGGTGAAATCAGACTGCCATCAAGAATGATTTCTTGGTCATATACAGCATCCTCATCACTGGAAAGTGACTTCCAGTCCTGAACACAGCGCTCAAACTCTTCTCCTTTCGGCAAATATTTACGACCTTTCAAATAAGAGAAAGTTGTTTCATCGGGAGCTACCAGCCCCGCTCTTGCCCCGCCTTCGATCGACATATTGCAAACCGTCATTCTCTCTTCCATTGACATATCCCGGAAAACTTCCCCACAATACTCAATGATATGTCCCGTACCGAAATCGACACCGAATTTAGAAATCACATATAAAATGACATCTTTCGCCATCACGCCATGACCAAGCTTGCCATTAACCTCAAGCTTTAATGTTTTGGGTTTTGTTTGCCATAGGGTTTGTGTGGCCAATACATGCTCGACCTCACTCGTACCGATTCCAAACGCAATCGAGCCAAACGCACCATGTGTGGATGTATGACTGTCTCCGCAGACAATCGTCATCCCTGGCTGTGTAAGGCCTAATTCCGGCCCGATAACGTGAACGATACCTTGATCCGGGCTGTCTAAATCAGCAAGACGGATACCGAACTCCTTACAGTTTTGCTCAAGCGCCTCTAATTGTTTCCTTGCAATATCATCCTCGATGAAATAGCGATTAACAGTTGGCACATTATGATCCATTGTCGCGAAAGTGCGGTCGGGTCTCCTGACTGAGCGTCCTTTTAATCTCAATCCCTCAAATGCTTGCGGAGAGGTCACTTCATGAATATATTGAAGGTCTATATATATTAAATCCGGTTTATTCTCCTCTTCATTTACAATATGGCGATCCCATATTTTCTCTATAATCGACTTTCCCATCTTTATCCCACCTCGATTAATCTTGTATTTTTTTAAAAAACACGGCCTAATGTTAGGCCGTGAAAGAAGTTTATGCGTAAGCTCCCATGATGTTGGAAATGGCTTCCTGGTCTAAAAGATTTGCTTTAATTTCTGCAATCATTTCTGAAGTAGACGTAATATTCGGTTGGCCATTTGCGATATCGCCTGTTCTCAAGCCATATTCAAGGACCGTTTCCACCGCCTGCTCAACGGCTTTCGCTTCATCTTCCAAACCAAAGGATAGGCGCAGCATGGAAGCCGCCGATAAAATCGTCCCAATCGGATTGGCCAGATTTTTTCCCGCGATATCCGGGGCAGAGCCATGAATCGGTTCATAGAGATTTGGCCCTTTTGTTGATATAGAGGCGGAAGGAAGCATTCCAAGCGAACCAGTCAATACCGACGCTTCATCGCTTAAAATATCACCGAACATATTCTCCGTCACGATAATATCAAATTGTTTCGGGTTTTTGATCAATTGCATGGCTGCATTATCAACAAGCATATGTTCAAGCATTACATCCGGATAGTCCTTGGCAATTTCTTCAGCCGTCTCACGCCACATCCTGCTGGATTCAAGAACATTCGCTTTATCCACGGATGTTACTTTTTTCTTGCGATCCGATGCTAATTCAAAAGCAAGTTCAATGATGCGCTTCATTTCGCTTTTCTGATAGAAAAGTGTATCGACGACCGCCTCTTTCCCCTCTTTTTCAACGCGTTCACTTGGCTTTCCGAAATAAAGGCCGCCAGTTAGTTCCCTGACAATTACGAAATCCACATCTTCAATGAATTCCTTTTTAAGAGGAGAAGATTCCGACAAGCTGGAATAATAGCTGATTGGACGGATGTTAGCATAAAGATTCAAATCTTTTCGGATTTTCAGCAAACCTCGTTCCGGTCTTAGGTGCGCAGGCTGGTTATCCCACTTAGGTCCTCCAACTGCTCCTAATAATACCGCATCGCTGTTTTTACAAATCTCCACTGTTTCATCCGGCAGGGGTGAACCTGTGTTATCGATGGCCCCTCCGCCAATCTCACCATATTGAAATTCAAAATCGTGTCCATATCTTTGGGCAACGGCTTCGAGGATTTCTACAGCGCCTCTTGTTACTTCTTTCCCGATGCCATCTCCTTGAAGCACCGCAATATTCCTTTTCATCGAAATCTCCCCTTCCTATAGTAATACTGCTTTTTCTTCTAGTTCCTTCATGATGATCACACGGTTCACAGCATTCAAATACGCTTTGGCGGATGCTTCCAAGACGTCCTGATCGAGACCGCGGCCGCTTGTTTCCACTCCGTTATAATCAATTTTCACAAAAACCTGGGCAAGGGCATCCATTCCGCCGCCCACCGATTGAATTCGATAGTCCAGCAAGCTGATCTCGCTGCCCAAACATCTTTCAAGCGTGTTATATAGGGCTTCAACACTGCCGGCACCTGTAGCCGCTTCCTGAATCTCTTCATTATCGCCTTTTTTCAGTGTGACCGTAGCTGTCGCCGTCTGATGGGTACCGTGGGAAATCTGTAAGGAAACCATGTCATAAAAACTGATGTCCGTCGCTTTCTCTTCAAGTACCAGCGCAACGATATCTTCATCTGTCATCGTCTTTTTATTATCGGCCAATTCCTTGAATTGGACGAATAACGAGTTCAATTCCTCATCCGTTACCGTAAAGTTCAACTCTTGTAATCTTTCTTTGAAAGCATGGCGTCCTGAATGCTTTCCTAAAACAAGTGAATTGGACGAAACACCGACGAGCTCAGGTGATATGATTTCGTATGTCGTTTTTTCTTTTAACATGCCATCCTGGTGAATGCCAGATTCATGTGCGTATGCATTGGCACCAATAATGGCTTTATTAGCAGGAACTTGCATTCCCGTAAGGCGGCTGACCAAATCACTAGTCCTTTTAATTTCATTCAATACAAGATCCGTTCCCGCTTGATAGAAATCTTTACGGATGTAGAGTGCCATGGCCACTTCTTCGAGCGCCACATTTCCGGCACGTTCTCCAATTCCGTTGATTGTGCCTTCGACTTGCGTAGCCCCGCCTTCGATGGCAGCCAATGAATTGGCTGTCGCCATTCCAAGATCGTCATGGCAGTGTGCGGATAAACTAACTTTATCAATAGAAGGAACATGTTCACGAAGGTACCTGAAAATGTTTCCGTATTCGATTGGAGCTGCATACCCTACAGTATCCGGGATGTTAATGACCTTGGCACCAGCTTGAATGACCGCTTCAACGATTTCAGCCAAATAGTCAAGTTCTGTACGGCTTGCGTCTTCTGCAGACCATTGCACGATCGGAAAACGCGCTGCTCCGTACTTAACCATTTCAACGGACTTTTCAATCACTTGCTGCTTCGACATTTTCAACTTATATTCACGATGAATGGGCGAAGTGGCGATGAACGTATGCAATCTTGGTTCTGCGCCGTCCCTTAATGAATTCCAAGCTGCATCAATATCACCTTTTACAGCACGCGCCAGCCCTGTGACAGAGCTGTTTTTGATTTTGCGCGCGATTTCCTGTACGGAGTTGAAATCCCCTTTGGATGCTGCCGGAAAACCGGCTTCGATAATATCAACACCCAATCTTTCAAGCTGATAAGCAATTTCAAGTTTTTCGGTAAAATTCAAATTTACACCGGCTGATTGCTCCCCATCTCGAAGTGTAGTTTCAAATATATTAATTTTTCGCAACTGCTACCACTTCTTTCTCTTTTTGTTGAGGTTTCACGAATGGCATCATTTTTCTTAATTCACGGCCAACCACTTCGATTTGATGTTGGTTTTCACGGTTATTGATCGCATTGAAGACTGGACGATTCGCTTGGTTCTCCAAGATCCATCCTTTAGCGAACTCACCGTCTTGGATGTCTTTCAAGATCGCTTTCATTGACTCTTTCGTAGTTTCCGTCACAACGCGTGGTCCAGAAACGAAATCTCCCCATTGAGCTGTGTCAGAAATGGAATAGCGCATGTTTTCCATACCGCCTTCATACATAAGGTCGATGATTAATTTAAGTTCATGTAAACACTCGAAATATGCTACTTCCGGTTGGTATCCAGCTTCTGTCAAGGTTTCGAATCCAGCTTTCACAAGGGCAGTCAATCCGCCGCAAAGTACTGCCTGTTCTCCAAATAGATCCGTTTCCGTTTCTTCCTGGAAAGTGGTTTCCAAACCGCCAGCTCTTAAAGAACCGATTCCCCGAGCGTACGCAAGTGCCAATTCCTTTGCTTCACCCGTTACATTTTGATAGATGGCGAATAATGCCGGCACCCCTGCACCTTGTTCATATGTACGGCGAACAAGATGTCCCGGACCTTTAGGAGCGACTAATAATACATCTACATCTGCCGGAGGAACGATTTGATTGAAATGGACGTTGAATCCGTGTGCGAACATTAACGCTTGACCTGCACGCAATACCGGTTTGATTTCTTCTTGGTATACTTTCGGCTGAGTTTCATCCGGTAATAGGTTCATGATTACATCTGCCTGTTCTGCTGCTTCTTTCACTGTGTAAACATTAAAGCCGTCTTCTACCGCTTTATCGAATGATTTACCTTTCCTGATTCCGATGATTACATCTACACCGCTGTCACGTAGGTTTTGTGCGTGTGCGTGTCCTTGTGAACCATATCCGATTACCGCTACCTTTTTATTGTTGAAAAAATTCTCGTTTGCCTCTGCGTTATAATATACTTTTGCCATAATAATTACATCTCCCTTTTCATCATTGTTTTTGTTTTGTTTTTTTGTTTTGTTTTTATACGATTGTCGCACTCTTAGCGTGTGCAATTTGCATTCCACGCGGGATGGCGGCTGTCCCTGTCCTTGCCAATTCCTTGATGCCATATGGCTTGATCAGTTCAATGAAGGCTTCGATTTTATCCGATTCCCCAGTGATTTGAACTGTCAGGCTATCTTTACTGACATCTATAACTGACGCTCGGAAGGGTTCGATGACTGAATAAATCTCGGCTCGGGTTTGTGTAGTCACCAATATTTTAATGAGTGCAAGTTCCCTCGCCACAATCGATTGATTCGTAATATCAAATACTTTCAAAACATCGATCTGCTTATTCAATTGCTTGGTGATCTGTTCAATGACAGCTTCGTCATCAACATCGACCACGAAGGTCATCCTTGAAATGCCATCCTGTTCGGAGGGTCCGACAGTCATGCTTTCAATGTTATAATTTCTTTTCGTGAACAGGTTCGTAATCCGATTCAGGACGCCTGGCCTGTTGTTCACGGTGAGGCTAAGAATTCCCTTCATTGATTAAACTCCTTCCATTTCATCAAGCCCTTTTCCTTGTGCTACCATCGGAAAGACATTTTCTTTTTGTTTTACACGGAAATCAATCAACACTGGACCATCAGTCTTTAACGCTACATCCAGGCAGTTGCTCGCCTCTTCCTCCGTCGTCACTTTGTATCCCGGAATTCCATAAGCATCGGCCAATTTCACGAAATCCGGATGCGATTGAAAAATACTGTGTGAGAAGCGGTTATCATGAAAGAGTTCCTGCCACTGTCTTACCATCCCGAGTGCCCCGTTGTTGACGATGATGATCTTGATTGGCAGATTCATTTCGGCAATGACTGAAAGTTCCTGCAGGCACATCTGGAATCCACCATCCCCCGAAATGGAAAGCACCGTCGCTTTCGGATTCGCCAGTTGCGCTCCGAGAGCCGAAGGTAAGCCAAAGCCCATCGTCCCCAATCCACCGGAAGTGACCCATGAATTCGGTTTGTTAAACGGATAGTATTGTGCTGCCCACATTTGATGCTGTCCAACATCCGTCGTAACAATGGCCTCCCCATTCGTTTTTTCATGAAGCATCTGGATGACACGCTGAGGTTTCAGTACGCCTTCTTCATGTGTATAACGCAATGGGAACTCTTTATTCCATGCAGTCAGCTGCGTTGTCCATACATCAATATCCGGTTTCTTGCCATTTTGCGCAATCAACTCCGCCAGAGCTTCCTTGGCACTTCCGACGACCGGAATTTTTGTCGGCACATTTTTACCGATTTCCGCTGGATCAATATCGATATGGGCCACTGTTGCATGCTGTGCGAATTTGGCTAGATTCCCAGTCAATCGATCATCGAACCTGGCACCGATATTGATTAATAGATCACATTTCGATAACGCCATGTTTGCTGCATAGCAGCCATGCATACCACCCATTCCGGTAAAGAGAGGATGTTCCGCCGGAAAGCCCCCAAGACCCAATAAAGTGTGGACGACGGGAATGCCTTGCTGCTCGACATATTCCTTTAATAGATGGGAGGCCTTTGCATGCAGGACTCCTGCCCCAGCAAGAATGACCGGTCTTTTCGCTCCGCTTACGGCTTCAACAAGCTTTCTGATCTGTAAGTAATTAGGCTTGGTCGTCGGCTGATAGCCAGGGAGATCCATTTCTGGCTCCTTATCCGTCGATTCACCTTCTATAATGGCCATATCCTTAGGTATATCGATTAATACTGGACCGGGACGGCCGCTTGAAGCGATATAAAAAGCTTCTTTTATAATGCGCGGAAGGTCTTCCGGCTTCCTTACCTGATAGTTATGTTTTGTAATCGGGGTAGTAATCCCCAGTACATCAGCTTCTTGGAAAGCATCCGAACCAATTACACTTGTAGCAACCTGACCCGAAATTACCACAAGCGGTAAAGAGTCAATCATCGCATCTGCCAAACCGGTGACAATGTTCGTTGCCCCTGGACCGGATGTGACTATGACCACCCCCGGCTTGCCGGTAATCCTGGCGTATCCTTCCGCTGCATGAATCGCACCTTGTTCGTGCCTTGTCAAAATATGAAAAAGTTCTGAACTGTAAAGCTTGTCATAAATCGGCAATACAGATCCACCCGGATAACCAAAGATGACTTCAACATTTTCCTTTTTCAATGCATCCAGCAGAAATTCGGCTCCACTATAATGTGTTTTTCCACTCTTCCGATCAGCAACAACTGACTTTTGTGTCATTTCGTAAAAACCTCCTTCACTTTTCTACTAAATGTTTTCATAACATTCAGAATTTTCAGCTTTTTATGCATACAAAAAAGCCTTTTCACCCCAAATGTACTTGCACTCGGCAAGTTAAAGGGGTGAAAAGGCTTGATGAGCCACTCCACGGTACCACCCTTTTTCGCATGAAACTCCATGCGCACTTTGAATAGCCTACACTATTCTCTGTTTTGGTAACGGGTACTGGTACGCACCCGTTCAGCCCTACTAGTCTGACGTTCAAGCTGAAACTCCAAGGTGAGTTCATCTTTCGGGACAATACCGGCTCTCAGCTACCCGGCTCTCTGTGACTGCCTTTTTAAAAGACTACTTATCCTCTTCAATGCTTTTCGCATTATTCATATTTTTCGAAACGCTTATGTTTGATGTCTTGTATTTGTGATTATCTTACGTGTATTTAAGGTAGTAGTCAACAGGTTTTTTATAATTTTTTGATAATTCTAAATTGAAAGATTTGTTGTATACGCTTACATACCTATCATGACCACATTCTATAAAAAAAAAGTTTTTTCAATTTTTAATTTTTAAAAACATCAAATATCTCATTAAAATTATTAAAGTGATCACAAATTTCTCCACTGAAATATCCTCGGACTACCCACATGATGCCAGTTAACAGTAATGATTTTCTCAAATAGCGGATCAGCCATTTTCTCTGTTCGCTGACGCCACCCTTGATAAAAGATTCGTCCTCAATCCCTTTCGCGGATAAACCGCCTGACATTCCAAGATGCGGAAAATCACGGTCCACTTTTCGCCCTCTGTCACAATGCCCGCTTGCAGTCATCACTAACAATGACAAAATCTACAGCAAGTCCATGGTTACGCAAGGATTGGTCCCCCTTTGGCATAAGTCATGATTGGCTTTGATTTATATGTTCTGCCTCGTTCATACCATTTATTTTATTCTGGGAAACTTCGATAACCAGGCGTTTTATGAACAAATATCACCGCTTCATATGCTAATTTAACCAATTCAAGTATCGTCTCAACATTTGAGTGGAAAGGCGTTTAATATTATTTTCTTGGAGTATTGAAGGGGTGAAGATTATCTAAAAAAAAATGACAAAGGGCTGAACACAGGCGATATTACTCATCCCCTGGTCCAGCCCTCTGGTTCATTTAGCCAATACATCCTCGAATTCTGCATTTTTTTCAAATTGTTTTTGAACGAACGAACATACCGGAACAATTTTCAGTTTTTCCTCCCTTGCGAAGCCTATTACCTTTTCAACAAGGGCATTTCCTACCTTTTGCCCGCGAAGCTTGTCAGAAACAACGGTATGATCGACCGTGATTTCATCATCACCTGATTTAAAGAATGTGATTTCCGCTAGTTTCTCACCAGATTCTTCGACAAAAAAAGAACTTTCACCTTTTTTGATATCCACCATCTTGATGACCTCCTTTTAGTTCCTCTTTATCATATCTCACAAAATGGAAATTAAACAAATATTTAAAACGTGATCGAAATTGAATAAAGTAAAGTACTTCCAAGAGTTTAAAACTGCGTTGACCATGTGAAGTTTATTCACAAACCGATGATGGCTGATAAATATTTTTCCAAGGAAGGCAAAAGACAAAACTTGATCGATCTTTTCCTTGCAGTTGATTTACCCTTCCGGTAAAAACTAAGTTTTTCCATGGCTGACGTGCACAATACTGAATGAAATTGCTTTTGAAAGATTCTAATTATTCTTTCATACCCAAAATGAAATGTTTTTTGATTGCATTTTAATTAATGGAAGAAATCTTACCATGATAATGTAAGAATAAGTATATAATAGTTGAAACTGAAAAAAACTGCCCTATTTAGGTTAGGACAGTTTTAAACTTTTATGAACACAAAATATAAAATGATCATCGATAACAATATGACCATAAAAACAGCGATTAGAATTACATGCGCACTTGAAGGCCGGAACGTCCCTTCATTGATTTGCCGCTTCTTCTGAAGATAACCGAATGTCGCCAGAACTGTAATCACAAGGCCCAATGCACACGCAAACATCCCCAGCACGATACTGATCAAGTCAATCCGGGCATCCCGATGCACACCAATCGTAAAATGCAGGCTTGTCGCAAGAAAACCAACCCCCACTATCGCAATCACCGTTCTTATCCACGCTAAGAAGGTGCGTTCATTAGCCAAATGCTGCTGGGCATATTTCAATTGGTCTTTCTCCATGTCATCACCTTAATCGCACGATTTTAATCAACCTTAAAAATCAATCATCTTTTCAGCAGCCGAAAAGCCCTGATCATAGACCCGACAAACATTAGCCCTGCACCGCCGAGTAATAAATATATACATAGTGTTTTATCAATAACATTCAAAGGATAAAGCAAGGCCCCCAGCGCAACGATTGTCCCTATCCCCGTTATGGTCCATCCTATTTTTTTCATTCGCTACTCCTAAAATTAATTATTTAGTGAAGGTCCCCACGGGTTTCCCCTCATTTTAAAAAGTTCCCTCATTACTAGCTTAAACCATTTAAAAACTAACAACAAGTGAGATCCCCTGATTTTCTTCCCGCAAAAAAGGAGCCATAAATGACTCCCTGTTTTGAACACGCCCAAATTCAGCCGTTCTTTTTATCCTTTTCCATGTATTCCTTTATTTCATTCTTCCCACTCAGACCCGAAGTTCCCTTGTGCAAGAGTAGTAATTCGTGTATAAGGACACCAATCCCCCACCCTCCAAGGGGATAAAGGAACCACCAATAACAAGAAGCCGGGAATCGCGGAGAATCTCTAAAGGCTACATACAAGTCAGTTCGATTTCATTCTATTGTATCCCCGTTCTTCGTATGGCTGTATTTTTTCCAGCCACTCTTCTTCAAGTTTTTTCAATTCTCGTTTAGCATCAAAAAATCCCGTTTCTTTCGGTTTCAATACCTGCAGTACCTCAAAAGAAAAAGCCTCTTTCCCATATTCGTTCCACTCATCTTGCAGCACTTTATTCGTGTTTGTTCCGACTTCCAATTCAAATTGTTTCCCCTTCAACGTCTTTATATTCCTGGTGCTTCCGATAAAGACTTTATTATTTACCGTATTTCTGATTTGGTATACACCTGCTTCAACTTTCGTTTCTTTATATAATTGCTTCAATTCTTTTTTACGATCCATATTTCATGCCTCCAGTCATCATTTCTTCAGCCAATATTGGCTCCCATCAGGCTTTCTATCTAAGAATCCATATTCTATTAAGTATCTTCTCAATAGAACATGATCAGGATAAACTGCACCCAATATTTGATTGATTTCTTTCTCTCCGTATTTCCGCTCTTTTTCAAAACGGTTCATAATTTCTTGGAGAATGATCAGCCTTTGTTTTTCCTTTGGCGGGAAAGACTTTAATGCATCCTGACTGCCTTTAGGGAAGTATTTTTTCAGTACAGTCACCTTTTCATCCTCGGTAACGTTATAACGATCATCGACCATCCTTGCTTTTTGATGAAGCGGGATAAATGCCGGCGCATGTTCATCTTTATCTTTCAATAGTTCCATCAGGGCTAAAAACAACTTAGCCTGACGCTCTTTCTCTTTCAACACAAAGCGATGGTTCCGAATGGTGGAAGGACTCCCAATCCCCATTTCCTCCTGAACCTCAGCATCATTCTTCCCTTGGTAAAAAAGGCGAAGAAGGCGATTTTGATGGTCCGTGAGACCTGTTAGTTTTTTATCGAGATCAATCAAGTAATCGAAAACGGAGCGGTGTGCATATTCAATATGAATCCCCATATACCTCTTCGCTTCATAAAGAACCCCATCTTTCGGGTATACGATTCCCTTTTCAATTGCATTTCCGCACAGCAAACAAACATATTGATTCTCACCTTCGAAATATCCTTGTTTAAGCTCATCCTGAGACGCACTCCAAAACATTTCAGCGTCTTTCATAAAGCAAACACTTCCCTATAAAGTTTATAATATAATAAACATAATATTAATTTGTTTGCTTTTTGTCAATGTTTTTCCTAATTTTTTTATAACTCCAGCAACCGTGAAATCATAAAAAAATTAAATAGAATTAGATATAATCGAGTAGGAGGAGGCG
>NZ_JAGGQN010000040.1:0-87701 GCF_018613275.1 Bacillus sp. ISL-4 | reverse complement strand
AAGCATGAAGCCCCCCTCAAGATGAGATTTCCCATGGCGCAAGCTAGTAAGATCCCTGAAAGATGATCAGGTTGATAGGTCAGAGGTGGAAGCGTGGCGACATGTGGAGCTGACTGATACTAATAGATCGAGGACTTAACCAACGCTTTAAAAAAATGAAATACCTTCTTATTATCTAGTTTTGAAGGAATGAAAATTTCTTCTTGCATTTTTATTTCATGCATGGTATGATAGTAAATGTGCAAAAGAGGTTAAATGTTTGGTGGCGATAGCGAAGAGGTCACACCCGTTCCCATTCCGAACACGGCAGTTAAGCTCTTCAGCGCCGATGGTAGTTGGGGGTTTCCCCCTGTGAGAGTAGGACGCCGCCAAGCTATAATCTTTGTATTCTTTTTGAGTGATTGGGAATACTATTATTATAAAAGAAGCATTTATACCGTCGCGGGGTGGAGCAGTCCGGTAGCTCGTCGGGCTCATAACCCGAAGGTCGCAGGTTCAAATCCTGTCCCCGCAATCATGAAAAAAACGAAACTTAGGTTTCGTTTTTTTGTTTTATCCGAAATTCGAATATTTATGTCCCTAACTTATTTGTTTCTTCTTTTGAAACAAGGTAAACTACATATAGAATGGTTTTTGTTCCATAATATTGCGTTTATGGTTCTGGGACATGAACTTTAGGACGTTTTCCTAATAATGATAAAGGTGATTGATATATGCATCAGGTTGAATGGATTTCTCAGAATGAGGAAGAAACAGCGCGATTTGCGCATGAATTGGCACAAAAGCTTTCAAGTGGCGATGTGCTGGCTTTAGAAGGTGACTTGGGTGCTGGAAAGACGGCATTCACAAAAGGGCTGGCTAAAGGATTAGGTGTTACCAGAATGGTGAATAGCCCTACCTTTACGATAATAAAGGAATACATGGGTCGATTGCCTTTATATCATATGGATGTATATCGGGTAAGTGAATCGGAAGAAGATTTAGGCTTTGAAGAATATTTTGATGGTGATGGTGTGACTGTCGTTGAATGGGCCCATTTAATAAAGGATCACCTTCCAGAGGAAATCTTGACCATCTATATTTATCGTCTGAGCGATACAAGCCGGCGTTTTGTTCTGGAAGCCAAAGGCGAACGATATGTAAAGTTATGTAAGGAGATTATTTGATGAAGGTTTTAGCTATAGATACATCGAATTTCACATTAGGGGTTGCCCTGGTAAACGGGAGTCAAGTAATTGGTGAGTATACGACGAACCTAAAGAAAAATCATTCGGTGCGGGTTATGCCAGCAATTGAAACACTGCTGAGGGATTGTGATACTAAACCGAAGGATTTGACTAAGATAGTGGTGGCTCAAGGCCCAGGATCCTATACAGGCGTCAGGATTGGAGTGACGATTGCAAAAAGCTTGGCATGGACACTTCAGATTCCGTTATCGGGTGTTTCCAGCTTAGAGGTTTTAGCAGCTAATGGACGTTATTTTAACGGGTTGATCTCTCCATTGTTCGATGCAAGAAGAGGGCAGATTTATACTGGATTATATGAAATGGAAAATAACTCTTTAAAGACAGTCATTGAAGATTGTAATATTCTATCCTCTGAGTGGGCGAATCAATTGAAGGAATTAAATCGTCCTGTTTTATTCGTTGGTCAAGATGTGGACATTCACCGGGATGCAATTACGGAAGCATTAGGTGATTTAGCTGTATTTGCTCCGGTACAGTCATATAACTCAAGACCAAGCGAACTGGCCTTCAGTGGTCTTGATAAGGCTGTAGTCGATGTTCACCAGTTTGTACCGAATTATATCCGCATGGCTGAAGCAGAAGCTAAGTGGCTTGAACAACAGGGGAAATAAACAAGGAAAGCGACCGATTATTATGAGTAAAACATTGACGTTCCGAAAAATGAATACGGAAGATATCGACCAAGTGCTTAATGTGGAAAAGCAGTCCTTTACTTTGCCTTGGAGCCGGGAAGCTTTTTTTAATGAACTGAATCATAATCAATATGCTGTATATATGGTGATAGAGGAAGAAGGGAAAATTGCCGGTTATTGCGGTGCGTGGATCGTCATTGATGAATCGCACATTACCAATATAGCGATATTGCCAGAATACCGAGGGCAAAAGCTTGGGGAAGCTTTGCTCAGGAAGATGATTGAAATCTCCATTTCGATGGGTGTGGTGAGGATGACGCTTGAGGTCCGTGTCAGTAATGCAGTAGCCATTTCGCTTTATGAAAAACTTGGTTTCCAAAAGGGTGGAATCCGAAAAAATTATTATACAGACAATCAAGAAGATGCTTATGTTATGTGGGTGAATTTTTCATGAAAAAAGATCAAATTATATTAGGAATTGAAACGAGCTGCGATGAAACTGCGGCAGCTGTCATAAAAAATGGAACGGAGATACTGAGTAATGTTGTGGCTTCACAAATCGAAAGCCATAAACGTTTTGGCGGTGTTGTCCCGGAAATAGCTTCCCGTCATCATGTAGAACAAATTACGATCGTTCTTGAAGAAGCACTGCTGAAAGCCGGTGTGACATATGAAGACTTGGATGCCATTGCCGTTACAGAAGGTCCCGGACTTGTAGGGGCACTATTAATAGGCGTGAATGCGGCGAAGGCTGTAGCTTTCGCACATGGAATACCGATTGTCGGTACGCATCATATTGCGGGTCATATCTATGCAAATCGTCTTATTCAGGAGATCGAATATCCTGCGCTTTCTTTAGTCGTTTCGGGAGGCCATACGGAATTAGTGCTTTTAGAAGAACCGGGTTCCTTCAAGGTGATAGGGGAGACGCGGGATGATGCAGCAGGTGAGGCGTATGATAAAGTGGCCCGAACCTTGGGGCTCCCTTATCCTGGCGGCCCTCATATCGATAGGCTGGCACAAGAAGGCTCACCAACTTTGAAACTGCCTCGGGCATGGTTGGATGGCAGCTATGACTTTTCTTTCAGCGGGTTGAAATCAGCGGTAATCAACACTTTGCATAATGCTGAACAGCGCGGGGAAAAAATTGAACCTAAAGATTTAGCGGCAAGTTTCCAAGCAAGCGTGATAGAAGTGCTTGTAATGAAAGCTGTAAAGGCTGCAAAGGAATATAATGTGAAGCAGGTATTGCTTGCTGGAGGAGTTGCGGCAAATAAAGGCCTTAGGGAAGCATTAACGGAAGCTTTTAAGGATTTACCTATGGATATATCCATTCCGCCCCTATATCTTTGTACGGACAATGCCGCCATGATTGGTGCTGCTGGCAGTGTCATGTTTGAAAAGGGAAAACGATCTGGTTTGGATTTGAACGGAAATCCTGGATTGGATATCGAAGCATTTTAATTGAAGAGAAGACAGGATCCCTCACTTCGGCATCCTGTCTTTTTATCTTTTTTATAAAAAAATAGAATATTCTGTGGATAAAGTTTTTTTGAAAATCATACTGCATGTGTATAAAACGGTGTTTTTGTGGATAAGTGGATATGTTTCTGTGGATAATGTGCATAACTTAAATTAATGGCTAGTGAACGGTAAGTAGTTTGTTAACAATTCTGTGGATAACTTTCAAGTGACGTTTTGAATGGAAAAGAAAAAGACCGAGTCAATTGACTCGGTCTTTTGTCATTCTTCCAGTTCAGTCCATTCTTCGAGAAGCTGGTCCAAACTTTCCTGTGCAGAATCAAGCTTTGTTTGGACCTCCATTACTTTTTCATGGTCCTGAAAAACATTTGGATCACAAAGGAGGTCATTATATTCGTTTATTTCGATTTCAAGAAGCTCCATGGCTACCTCGATTTCCTCAATGCGCCGTTTTCGCTGGCGTTCAGCTTTTTTTGCTTCTTTATCAATTTTGTAATTTGTTTTTTCTACAGCTGCATCTAAAGTTTTAGCCTGTTCCTGCTGTTCAAGTGCTTGGATTTCCGCCTGCTCCTGTTTCTTCTCTAGATAGTAATCATAATCACCGAGGAATTCTTCGTTGCCGTCTTTGGAGAGCTCTATCACTTTCGTTGCTATTCGATTTATGAAATAACGGTCATGTGAAACGAAAAGAATAGTTCCCGGATAATCGATCAATGCGTTTTCAAGCACCAATTTACTATCGAGGTCCAAATGGTTCGTTGGTTCATCAAGAATTAAAAAATTCCCTTTTTGCATCATCATTTTGGCTAGAGCAAGCCGGGCCTTTTCGCCCCCGCTTAGTGTGGAAACGGTTTTCAAAACATCGTCCCCGCTAAATAGGAAATTACCAAGTACGGTGCGAATGTCCTTTTCCGGTTTAAGGGGATAGTCGTCCCATAATTCATTTAGTACGCGTTTATTGGAAACAAGGTTAGCCTGTTCTTGATCGTAGTAGCTGACTTCTACGTTCGTTCCAAAACGGAAATTCCCAGAAAGTGGAGGCAGCTTAGAAATGATCGTTTTCAATAAAGTTGATTTTCCAACTCCATTTGGGCCAACAAGTGCTATGCTCTCCCCTTTTGTCATCCGGGAATTTATATTCTTTGATACCGTTTCCCCTTCGTATCCAATAGCCATGTCCTGGAGGTGAAGTACTTCATTTCCGCTTTGCCTTTCAATCTGGAAAGAAAAATTCGCAGATTTTTCATCACCTTGAGGCTTGTCCAATACATCCATCTTTTCGAGCTGTTTGCGTCTGCTTTGTGCTCTTTTCGTTGTGGAAGCCCTCGTGATATTACGTTGGACAAAGTCGCGAAGCTTTTCAATTTCCCCTTGTTGCTTCTCGAACAGTTTCATGTCCCGCTCATAATCCTCCGCTTTTCCCTCTAGGTAAGAACTATAATTACCATGGTATTTTTTCATGTTATTCCGGGAAATCTCATATACGAGGTTTACTACTTTATCTAAAAAATAGCGGTCATGGGAAACAATAAGAACAGCTCCCTGGTAGCCTTGTAAATATTGTTCAAGCCAAGAGAGGGTTTCGATATCCAAATGGTTCGTCGGCTCATCCAGAATCAATATATCCGGTTTCCTTAAAAGCAGCTTCCCTAATGCAAGCCTTGTTTTTTGCCCACCGCTTAAAGTGGAAATTGGGGTAGAATAGTCAAAGTCAGCAAACTGAAGTCCATGCAATACGGAACGGATATCCGCTTCATATTGATAACCGCCCTTCTCTTTGAATGCCACCATCAAAGTGTCGTATTCATTCAGCACTTTTTGGTAAATTGTTTCGTTTTCAAAGATGTCAGGTCTGGCCATATCAGCCTCAAGGCGACGCAGTTCCTTTTCTTGCTCTATAAGATCCGTGAATACAGTCAGCATCTCATCCCAAATGGTCAGTTCGGATTCCAATCCCGTATCCTGGGCCATATAGCCGATGGTGACGCCTTTTGGTTTGATTATTTCACCGCCATCATGGGAAAGCTGCCCAGCTATGATTTTAAGCAGAGTGGATTTACCGGCGCCATTTCGGCCGACAAGTGCAATTCGATCTTTATTTTGAACTTCGAGCTTCATATTTGATAAAATAAGTTCAGCTCCAAAATATTTCGATAGTTGATTGATTTGTAATAAAATCATAGATTTCACCTCAATTGATTATTGTTAGTGTAACGTATTTTGGTTATTATCGGCAACAGCTTGGTTCCAAGCTGAAACAAAAGCTGTTACATAAAGTGGAATAATAGTGTATGATTTAGGAGGGGTTACTTAAATGGGAGACTTAACGCATTTTAATGAACAGGGCAGGGCCAAAATGGTCGATGTGAGTGCTAAGCCTGAAACAACCCGGACGGCAGTAGCTCAATCGAGCATTTTATTGAATGATGAAATATATGAATTGGTCACGAACCATAAAATGAAAAAAGGTGATGTACTGGCTGTTGCGCAAGTTGCAGGAATAATGGCCAGCAAAAATACATCCAATATAATTCCGATGTGCCATCCCATTGCTCTGCAAGGGGTCAATATAGCCTTTGATTGGGAAAAAGAAGAACAAGGATATAGGCTTAGGATTGAAACGGAAGCTAAGACAAAAGGGAGTACAGGTGTGGAAATGGAAGCGTTAACAGCTGCATCCGTGACTGCCTTGACTGTTTATGACATGTGTAAGGCCATTGATAAGGGAATGGTGATCGGGCCTACATTCTTAGTGGAGAAAACAGGCGGAGTGTCCAGTGACGATTATAAAAGGCAAGTAAAACAAACAGATAGAGATTAAGTTGAAAAGCATGTGTGAAAGCGGGGAAGAACAATGAACCATGACCCAAAGATACCGCAGGCGACAGCCAAAAGGTTGCCATTGTATTATCGATTTTTAAAGAACTTACATTCCTCAGGCAAACAAAGAGTTTCCTCTGCAGAGCTAAGTGAAGCTGTAAAAGTGGATTCTGCCACAATTCGCCGTGATTTTTCCTACTTTGGCGCGCTTGGGAAAAAAGGCTACGGCTACAATGTCAATTATTTATTATCCTTCTTTAGTAAAACACTAGATCAAGATGAATTGACCAAAGTCGCTTTAATCGGGGTAGGAAATTTAGGAACCGCTTTTTTAAATTACAATTTCATGAAAAATAATAATACTAAAATTGAAATGGCTTTCGAAGTTTCTGAAGAAAAGGTCGGCAAGCGAATAGCTGATGTGCCCATCTATCATATGGATCAAATCGATACACTATTGCAGGAAAATAATATTACTGCGGCTATATTGACAGTGCCTGCACAGGTAGCCCAGACGATAACCGACCGTCTAGTCAAAGCCGATATAAAAGGAATATTGAATTTCACACCTGCACGGCTGACCGTGCCTCCATCCATAAGGGTTCACCACATTGACCTGGCCGTGGAGCTTCAGTCGCTCATCTACTTCCTGAAACATTATCCAGTAGTGGAAGAAGCCGCATTGGAGGAATGAAAAAAACGCTGCATCATTGCAGCGTTTTTTTTCGTTGCAGCTTTTCAGTTTGTCGACTAAAGGGTTTTGGAACGGTCTCATCCCGAACCAAGATTTTAAAACAAAACTTGATTATCCTTCATGTTTTTAACCTTTTTTGGGAGGTACAATTTAAACGTTGATTTCCACTCCAGGCACTCGCTTTCCGCGGGCGGTCCGGGAGCCTCCTCGGCGCTCTTGCGCCTGTGGGGTCTCCCTTGGACGCGCTTTTCCCGCAGGAGTCTCGCACCTTCCGTTCCAATCAACTTAGTTTTAAAAATTTAGATAGAAACCCCTTTTGTCGGAGGGTCGGAACTGGCTCATCCCGAACCAAGATTTTAAAACAAGACTAGATTATCCTTCATGTTTTTTTACTGTAAATCTCATTGGATTGAAGAAATTTGCGACACTCCTGCCGAATAACTGGCTAGCCGAGACCCCACAAACGCTTGCTTTGATGCGGCTTGGCAGACAGTCGGCGGAAAGGGAGCGGATTTCTTCAATCAACTGGAACGTTTTTAAAAAATAAAAAAAACTGTAGAACTCAATTTAAATCGAATTTGTCTACAGTCTGAAACACCGCATCATTGCAGCATTTTTTTATTTTTTCTTATTTTTTTGTGCGGCTTTAATCTTAAAGTGCAGCATGATCATGCGTAATCCCGATCCAAAATCAAGAGTTGCAATAAGGACAAGGATGTAGGCAAAGAGTCCCCATCCGGAAGAATTGACGGTTTGAATCGCGATAGCGGTAAAAAGAGCTCCTAAGCCTGCATAGATGATGCCCATGAATAATGGTGATTGACGTTTCATAATAAACCTCCGATGAAGGCCTGTGCAGTATCTAGCATCTTCTCAATATCCTCCCGATATACCACTTGAAGGATGATAACAAGCGTATTCATCGCAATATGTGCGCTCATGGAAACGAGAATGCGGCCTGTTTTCGCATAAAGGAAAGCAAAGGTGAAGCCCATTGCCGTATATAAAAGAAGATGTTCAAATTCACCATGCGCCAAGCCGAAAATAACTGAGCTGATTAAGGCTGAAATAAAGAAGTTAAAGCGTTTATGAAGTGATCCGAAAATGACTTTCCGGAAAATTAATTCTTCCAATATAGGTCCAATTACTGAAGTGACGAAAATGACCATGGGGACTTTGTAAATGAGTGAAATAAGTTGCTGCGTATTTTCAGATTCAGACTCCACCCCAAGCATTTGTTCAATGCTGCCGGCAATGCTTTGTGCAAAAAGAGCCATGAACACTCCTGCAATTGCCCATAATACGGACAACGAAACGGAAGTTTGATTTCTCGTGTCCAACTTTTCCCTCATATCTTTTCTCATTAAAAAAAGAATCAAGAATAAAGCAACGAGAAAACTGAAAACTATCCAGTATGCTGCAGACTTCACTTCGAGTTCATCTGCCGGCATTCCAGTATAAGACCCGATTAGCATGAAAATGGGTACCCCAACAATACTGGATAATTGCATGGCAATATAAGTGATGATGACGAACCAATATTCTTTTTTCAAAAATGAAAACTCCTTTTATAGTCACCCATCCCGTTCGGAACGTTCCTGATATGGGGACAATCTATAAACGCATACTCCAAAATGGTATCAAATATTGAGGCAGAACACCACTTAAAGGTACCCCTAACATAACATTTCAATTACATTGTTAAGGAAATCATTATGTTAAAGTAGTTTACCCATAATTTATCAGAAATTAATAAAAAATTTTCAATAAGATACTTGCAAAAAAGGCTCGGTTTATTTAATATTATAAATGTGTTAGCACTCGATGATGAAGAGTGCTAATAATCATGAAACAAATTATCAAGAGAATATGAGGAGGTTGTTTCACTTGTTAAAACCATTAGGTGATCGCGTTATTATTGAACTAGTTCAAACTGAAGAAAAAACTGCAAGCGGTATTGTTCTTCCTGATACTGCTAAAGAAAAGCCACAAGAAGGTAAGGTAGTAGCAGTTGGTACTGGCCGTGTCCTTGAAAATGGCGAACGTGTTGCTTTAGAGGTTGCCCAAGGCGATCTAATTATCTTCTCAAAATATGCAGGTACTGAAGTTAAATACGAAGACACTGAATACTTAATTTTACGTGAAAGCGACATTCTAGCTGTTATCGGCTAATTATACATCATACTTAACTGAACGAAAATTTTCTTAAAATTTTAGGGAGGTACTTATAAATGGCTAAAGAAATTAAATTTAGTGAAGAAGCTCGCCGCTCCATGCTTCGTGGTGTGGACGCACTTGCAGATGCAGTTAAAGTAACGCTTGGACCAAAAGGTCGTAACGTGGTTCTTGAGAAAAAATTCGGTTCACCGCTTATCACAAATGACGGTGTGACGATCGCTAAAGAAATCGAATTGGAAGATGCATTCGAAAACATGGGTGCGAAATTGGTTGCTGAAGTAGCAAGCAAAACAAACGACGTAGCTGGTGACGGTACAACTACTGCAACGGTTCTTGCACAAGCGATGATCCGTGAAGGTCTTAAAAACGTAACAGCTGGTGCTAACCCAATGGGTATCCGTAAAGGAATCGAGAAAGCGGTCAATTCAGCAATTGCAGAATTGAAAGCCATTTCCAAACCGGTTGAAAACAAAGAATCAATCGCACAAGTTGCTGCCATCTCTTCAGCTGATGAAGAAGTGGGCCAACTGATTGCAGAAGCAATGGAGCGCGTTGGTAACGACGGCGTCATCACAATCGAAGAGTCTAAAGGTTTCACAACTGAATTGGACGTAGTAGAGGGTATGCAGTTCGATCGTGGATATGCATCTCCATACATGGTTACTGATTCAGATAAAATGGAAGCTGTCCTAGAAAATCCATATATCTTGATCACAGATAAAAAAATCACGAATATCCAAGAAATCCTTCCTGTCCTTGAGCAAGTTGTTCAACAAGGGAAACCGCTATTATTGATTGCTGAAGATGTAGAAGGCGAAGCGCTTGCAACTCTTGTTGTAAACAAACTTCGTGGAACATTCAACGCTGTTGCGGTTAAAGCTCCTGGATTCGGTGACCGTCGTAAAGCAATGCTTGAAGACATCGCAGCTCTTACAGGCGGCGAAGTAATCACTGAAGAAATCGGACTTGATCTTAAATCTGCAACAATCGATTCATTAGGCCGTGCGTCTAAAGTGGTTGTTACAAAAGAAAATACAACGATCGTTGAAGGTGCTGGAAATACAGCTCAAATTCAAGCTCGTGTAAACCAAATCCGTGTTCAATTAGAAGAAACAACTTCTGAATTCGACCGTGAAAAATTACAAGAACGCCTTGCTAAATTAGCTGGTGGTGTAGCGGTAATCAAAGTCGGTGCAGCTACCGAAACAGAATTAAAAGAACGTAAACTTCGTATTGAAGATGCATTGAACTCCACTCGTGCCGCTGTTGAAGAAGGTATCGTAGCCGGTGGTGGTACAGCGCTTCTTAACGTATACAATAAAATTGCTGAAATTCAAGCGGAAGGCGACGTAGCAACAGGCGTGAAAATCGTTCTTCGTGCAATCGAAGAGCCTGTTCGTCAAATCGCTCACAATGCCGGTCTTGAAGGCTCTGTAATCGTAGAGCGCCTTAAAGGCGAAGCAGTAGGCACTGGCTTCAATGCAGCTACTGGACAATGGGTGAACATGATCGAATCCGGTATCGTCGATCCTACTAAAGTAACTCGCTCAGCTCTACAAAACGCTGGTTCTGTAGCAGCTATGTTCTTAACTACAGAAGCTGTTGTTGCTGACAAACCAGAACCTGCTGGCGCTGGCGGCATGGGCATGCCTGATATGGGCGGCATGGGTGGAATGGGCGGCATGATGTAATCATTCGCTAAATCCCTTAATAGAGGGGTTTAACGAGGATTCTTAAATGAGTGCTCACCAAACATGTGAATATCTTTAAAGTTGAAGGCCTCTCACAGTTTACTGTGGGGGCTTTTTTCTTTTTTGAAAGGGAGACTTCATACATCCAATACAGAAACATTGAGAAAGAAACTTTCTCAAAAAATAAAAGGTGTACCCTCAGAGGACTTGGAACAAATTGTTCATTAAGCTCTGAAATATCACGCTAAAGTCCAACATCATCATCGTAAAGGTGTTGATCACGAGTATACTAGTCGTGATAATAAGCACATGTACTATAAGATTCTTGCTGACACTAATTTATAAGTGGTGACAAAACTGAGTCAGTTTTTAATTAAATTACAGAGGAGTTTCCAGAGAACCCTGATTTAGACTTAGGGAAATAAGGTACCAATTGGTGGCACGGAACTAGGTGGTAAATCTTGAGGATAAAGGCTGGCCAGTTTTCTAAAGGCACGGGGCAAGGCGCCAGGCCCAACCAGATGTAACACCCACAATGGATAAGGATAGATAGGAGATAGAGGCTATGCAAGAGAAGGAAGGTAAGCGAATAGATGATCTAATCGTATAGGGGCAGAAGAAAGGAAAAGGAAATCTTATCGGTATCGCTAACAACTTCTGGATAGGCTAAACTTATCTAGACAGAAAATTTAAGGTCAGGTAGACTACAGATACAACTAGTTATAGAAAAGAGGTCCGATATGCGACGTGATATACAACCGAATGAACGAGCTTTCTCTTCCAAGGAAGTGGCAGAAGAAGTGGGGATTGCAACTCCCACTGTTCGAAAGTATGGTCAAATCTTAGAACGGAATGGATATGAGTTTTTGAAAGATGGAGATCGACGTATCTTTGTTCAATCTGACATTGGAGTGCTTATAGCGCTACGCGATACGGACAAGCCCTTAGACGATACAGCTAAAGACCTTGTATTTCAACAAAAAGAAAGATTAGAAGGATCCAATGAAACAGAGATAGCGATACCCGATACATATGAAAATTTACCCCACGACCCCAATCAATTAAAAGAGGTCTTAATGTTTTTAGTCAATGAACTCGCAGCCACACGTGAAATGAATGTCCAACTGACAAACGATATGTCACAGCTTAAAACAAAGGTTTCCGGTCTCCAGCAAGATCATCATGTTATAAGTTCTAGTATTGGAAATTCAGCGCAAAGAACTAATACTAAAATTGACCAATTAACTGAACAACAAAATACCCATTACGAAACATTGCTGCAACAAGAAAAACAAAAAAGTGAACTCTTACAAAAAGAAATACAAAATATGCGGGACGAACAGAACAAAGAATGGAGTTCACAAAATGAATTTAATAAACGTTTAGAAGAAGCTATACAAAAACGTTCAGAAAAATGGTGGGGGCTTTTCTCCATATTCAGAAAATAAGGTGACTGTTAAGTTTTTTTGCCCAACTGTGTGATGATTTGTGGAAGCAAATTATTGATATAGAAACATTTGATAAATCTTTTTTTATATATAATGATGGATAAAAGCATAGTGACATATATGGTTCGCGTAGCTGAAACACAGAATTAAGAAAGAGTATTTCAATTTTTCATGATTTGGTACCTACTATGTAAGAGCTCGGCGATACCAATGTTTCGGAAGTTCTACCAAAGGCAAACAGAGGCTCAATTGAAATTCATTGGAGATTTGTTTAAGTGATATGCATCTAAAACAAAATACACAATTTGAGGCAAGCAAAAAAGGCATGTTTGATAAAATGGGAGTTGAGGCGGTTGAAAACATGCATTCAAAAACAAGAGTCATCCTTAATAGAGTTGCTCCAGACAGGGGGTGATCGATCTTTTTTTTTGTTTGTTTCGTATCGTATCGCTGGGTGATATAACTTGCAAATAAATTCAAAACCTTTTGGTTTAATAGAAGCTACGTTCTATGCAAAAACATGATATACATCCAAATGAACGAGTATTCTTTTCTAAGGAAGTGGAAGAAGAAGTGGGGATGCAACACCCACTGTCAAAAGGATGGTCAAAACTTAGAATGAAACGGATATGGGTTATTAAGATGGTGAGTGCCTATCTTTATTCAATCCGACATCGAAGCGGCCATAGCGTTCGCGATACGGACAAGCCCCTAGAGGATACAGCTAAAGACCTTGTGTACCTACAATGATTAGAAGAAACTAATGAAACAGAGATAACGGATACCCGATTTTAACCCATAATACCAAACAATTAAAAGAGATATTAATTGTTTTAACCAATGAACTCGCAGCTACGCGTGAAATGAACATCCACTGACAAACGATATGTCCAGCTTAAAACAACGGTTTCCAGCTCCAGTAACATACATGTCCTTAATAGTGTTCCTCAAGAAAGTGCTGATCGGTTCTTTTCTGTGTCCGTATCACTGGGCGATATAACATGCAAATAAATCCACAGAACCTTCATCTTTATTAGAAAGGGAGGTCCGATATACGACAGGATATACATCCGAATGAATGAGCATCCTCTTCCAAGGAAGTGGCAGAAAGAAGTGGAGATGCAAAATCGATTGTTCGAAAGTATGTTTTAAACTTAAAGCGATATGGATAGGGGCTGTTAAAAGATAGCGATTGGCATATCTTCATTCAATCCGACATCGATACGCTTATAGCGTTACGCGATACGGACAAGCCCCTAGACGGTAGAGTTAAAGATCCTTGTATCAAGAAAAAGAAAGATTAGAAGGAACCAATGAAACAGAGATAACGATACCCGATACATATGACAATTTATTTAACCCAAGTTCCCATTCAAATAAAAGAGGCCTTAATGTTTTTAACCAATGAACTCGCAGCTACGCGTGAAATGAACATCTAACTGACAAACGATGTGTCACAGCTTAAAACTGAACAACAAAAAACCCATTACGAAACATTACTGCATTAAGAAAAAGGTTTTATTACTTTTTTTAGTCTCCTATACGATATTTAGGTGTTAATTTACGTTAATGACTATTTAAACCTAAGGCACCCAAATCAAAAGTAGAAATTCCTTTGTTCCAACTATTCGGAATCACCATTTTCAAATTTCAACAATTTCCCGAGAAATATCTACAAATTCTGAGTAGATATCGACAAAATTAGAAGCTTTTAAAAGAGATATCGATACCCGATACATATGCAATATATTTAACCCCATGTGCTCATTCAATTAAAAGAGATCTTAATGTTATTAACCAATGAACTCGCAACTACGCGTGAAATGAACCTCTAACTGACAAACGATATGTCACAGCTTAAAACTGAACAACAAAAAAACCATTACGAAACATTACTGCAATAAGAAAAAGGTTTCATTACCTTTTTTAAGTCTCCTTTACGATATTCAGGTGTTAATTTGCCTAATAACTATTTAAACCTAAGGCAACCAAATCAAAAGTAGAAATTCCTTTGTTCCAACTATTCGGGATCACCATTTTCAAATTTCAACAATTTCCCGAGAAATATCTACAAATTCTGAATAAATATCGACAAAATTAGAAGCTTCTAAAGGGCGATTTGTTTTTGCAGATTAGAAAGTAGACATACAGCCTGATTTTGATATGTCCCTGACAGTAGTGGGACTGGTTGGAATGGCTACACTAATTGGCATGTTTTTTGGCGGGATTATAGGCGGGTATTTAACCGATATAATTGGCCGGAAAAAGATGTTTATTCTGGATTTGGTCGTTTTTGTCATTGCATCTGTCCTCCAGTACTTCGCGAATGATGTGACAGAGCTCATTATTTTGCGCTTTATCCTGGGAGTCGCGGTCGGTGCGGACTATCCGATTGCCGGCACATTCATGGCGGAATTTTCCCCTAAAAAGAACCGTGGGGCGTTGCTTGGGGGGCTGGTCGCTCTCTGGTACGTCGGCTATGGGATATCCTACCTGGTGGGCTACTTGATGCTGGCACTTGGTGATGACAGCTGGCGCTGGATGCTGGCTAGCAGTGCTGTTCCAGCCTTAATTATTTTGCTTGCCCGTTTAAAAATGCCAGAATCACCGCTTTGGCTGGCGAGCAAGGGTAGAGAAAAAGAAGCGAATGCGATCATTCAAAAGATTTTCGGAAAAAATGTGGTACTGTCAGAAAAACTAGATTCAACAGAGAAAACTTCTTTTATGGATATGTTTAAAAGTGGCTATGGGAAATGGACAATCTTTATCGCCCTGTTCTGGACGCTGCAGATATCTCCTTCCTTCGCCATCGCTACCTATATACCAGAGGTATTGGGACAGTTTGGCTTTGCGGATGGAAACAAGGAATATTTAGGATCGGCAATCATGAGCCTTTTCTATATAGCAGGCTTATTGCCGGCCATCTACCTGGTTGAAAAAGTCGGGAGAAGACCTGTACTGGTCTGGCCTTTCCTAATCTCAGCGTTCATTTTAACTGTTCTGGGTATTACATCAAACTGGCACATGTCGTTTGCCTTCACGATTACCTTATTTGTCCTGTACGGCATGTTTAATACCGGGATGAGCATTCATCAGTGGATCTATCCGAATGAACTGTTCCCGACAAAAATTCGCGGAACGGCCATGGGGTTTTGCACCGGGGTCAGCCGGATTGGCTCTTCGATCAGTACATTTTTGTTTCCCATGATTTTAAGCAAGTATGGGCTGGATGTTACTATGTATATTTGTGTGGCATTGTTTTTTATTGGATTTCTAGTTTCAGCCGTGATGGCTCCGGAGACACGGAATATGAGTCTGGCGGAGACAAGTGCTTTAAACAAAGCTACCAACAACTCCGGCAGTTCTAATAATAATGAAATATTGACTACTAAAACTTTTTAAAAAAGAAAGATTAAGAGATTCAAACCACCGGAGGATTCTATTTCAAGTACAGTTCTAATATAGAAGCAAGGTAACACGATTGTCCTTCTAATAAAATGTAAAATTGGCTGCCCATTTCTCATTGATCGTACTGGAAGAGAAATTTCTCAATAGCAGATCATCCAATTGTTCACTTTTTCTTTTGAGAGATTGAGCGTTTAATTTCTTTCTGCAATCGAACCGATTCCTTATTGCCTTCGTTAAAAACTGAAAGCGCTTTATCAACTGGTGAACAAGATTTTATGCGTTTTCAGAGAGCTATAAGACGCCTTATTTTAACCTTTTTCACATTCCTTTCATCATTGAGCTAGGGCTGTAAGACGGCAGAAAAAATAGTTTCGGACGTAGAATGGTAAGATGCAGAATCTATGAAGTTTGGCTATGGTAATCCTATAGAAGGAATTAGATTCAGTGTGGTGTGAAAAAGGACAAGTTTTCTTTTGATTGGAGGGAATTTTCATGTGGATAATTACTGTCTATACAGAGAGAAATACTACAATGTATGAATTCGATACGGAAAAGGAAGCAAAAGCTGCACTTGAAAAGATAGAAGACTGTAAGATCCTTTCCGAAATTATTTATTACAATGACGCTGTTTTAGCTTAACAATTATGCTAGGTGGAGTGTTTTTAGAATGTTTTATAGATAGAACACATGTAACAATTTGAAAGATATGCTTCAAGGAGATATATTTGGTAAAGAAAACAAAGTATTGTAAAGAATCAAGAGTCACTAGAACAACTCGTGTGTTTCGGCCTTTTTCTTCTTTGTTGTCAGCCATGTGAACATACATCGTTATTTGAATATAAGACTTCGCACCTTGTTGAAGTTACCCTATTTTCAGCCCAACAGATCATCTCCACTCCATAGATGATCTGTTGGGCTGTTTGAAATATTTTAATCCTAGCATAGAACGGACTCTCTTATCCAACTCAGTAACATATTGATGGACCCGACGCATAATTAATGTGTGAGCTAAGGATAAGCCTCGTTCCTCCATAATTTCCATAAAATCACGAAAACTCAAGTTGTACCGTAGGAATCACCTTACTGTGAGAATAATAATTTCAAGTACATAATGCTTCAAAAGAGATTACTTGCAAGATGTTCGAGTTTTTACACCATAACCCATTTTTTGTAATTTTCATAATTACGATGAATTGCGTATAATGGGATTATGGAAGGGGATACATACATTTAAATGAATACGAAATGAAAGAATGGTTATCATTCTATTCTATAAGCAATTAATATATTAAAGGTGAAATGATTATGATAGCTAGTCTTATGAAGTCTTGGACAATATGGATGAAAATTGGAGTAATGTTATTCGGAGTATTCTTATTATCGTGGTTGGGTCCTGACGAAATTGGCCTTACTGATTTGCTTATTTCATTAAGAGAAGGTGAAGAAACGGGAAATAAGTTAATGCTTGCCGTTTTTTTGTTAGTGTCTTTAAATACAGTTTTAGCTTTGTTTCATTATATTGGTGCACTGCTGTTGGGAGACGAAATCGGTGATCGTTTAAACCGTCCATGGTTAAAAATCATCATTCCTCTTATTGTTATTCCTCTCGACTATATCGTGATAAATGCTTATTATTCTTTAACATACTCATTTAGCGCATATGCGTTGTTATTGTTGTTAGCAATCTTATTATTGCAAGCCTTTGAAAAGGATAGGCTAAAGCCAATTATTAAAACAATTATTTGTTCTCAATTAATCTTTGGGATTGAATGGCTGAATGAGATTCCTTCTTTATCCCAATATGGATTTGGCCAAGGATCGATTTCAAAGGAATTAAAAGATATAGCAGTTCAAATTGGATTTGAGCAATCTTTAACATTGTACAGTTTAACTTTGTGTTTAATATTTGTTATAAATGCTGTTATTTTAGCTGTGTATTTTTCATTAGCTGAACAAAAGTGGAGGATAAAACAAGAGCTTCATTATGCGCAATTAGAAGCAATGCAGTCAAGGTCAGGACGGGAAGCGCTATATCTGGTCCATGATTTAAAAACCCCTCTCACAGCAATTGAGGGGCTAAATTCTTTAATTAGTTTGAAAGTGGACGATTCTAAAGTTAAAGAATATTGTCAAAAGATTTCATCATCGATTCATTCCGTTAGCGACATGATTTCTGAGATTTTATATGATGATAAAAAACATTGGTGCCGTATAAAAGATTTAGTTGGTTACGTGGAAGCAAGCAGACTGAGCGGGACAAATCTTAATTTGAAAGTAGACTTTCAAACAGATCCTGAAATTAAAATTTTCATTAATAAAATCCGAATGACAAGGGCATTAGTGAATTTAATTGACAATGCTTACGATGCAGTGAATGGGATAGAAGATGGCAAGATTTTGCTGAAGATAAAAACTTATGAAAATGAACTTTGGTTGGGTGTATCAGATAATGGGAAAGGGATTTCACCTAAAGAGCAGGAGAAAATATGGAAAGCTGGGTTCAGTACAAAATCGCATCCAGGGATGGGTTTAGCTTTCGTACAACAAGTTGCTAAAGGACATGGTGCATCTTTAGAAATTGACAGCAAGCTTGGACACGGGACAATAATTTGGATAAAACTAGCTGAGAGGAGTGTGTCAAGATGAACATCTTAGTCATTGATGATGATGCATCAATTCAATATATGCTAAGTGAAATTTGTGAATTTGCCGGCTGGAATGTAGATACGGCAAACAACGGAAAAGAAGGGTTAAATGTGTTTGCAGAAAAAGGAGCAGATGTTGTTTTAGTTGATTATCATATGCCGGAAATGGACGGAATAAAAACAGTGGGTGAGCTTCGTAACCTTAATGCTGATGTTCCGATTCTTGTATTAACAGTCGATGAACGACAGGAAATTGCTGATCGCTTTCTTGAAGCAGGCGCAACAGATTTTGCATTAAAGCCTGTAAAGGCGCCTGATTTGATTTCAAGAATTCAACTGCATGCACGCCTTGCAAAATTAACTCAATCAGCTACGCAGCAAAAATCCAGTGAAGAAAAGGATGTATTTGTAACAAAGGGAATTAGTAAGAGTACACTCTGTCACGTTAGTGATTTTTTAAACTCTAATCGTGAACCTTTTTCTGTTGATACAATTTCTAAAGAAGTTGGCTTGGCTTATCCGACCGTCTATCGCTATATTATGCATTTACTTGATGAAGGAAAAGTAGAAATTATTGTGAGTTATCAAAAAATAGGAAGACCGAAAAATTTATATCAATGGATTGTTGAATAAAAAAACTGCCTTAATACAAGGCAGTTTTTTTATTATAATGGGTGTCTCCGTTGCTGTACAGACAGCTAATGCAGCAAGACTTTTTTTCTTTTTTTTCTGTATTTTTATATTTTCTGATAATATAAAATTATTTTACAACACTAAAAATTCTTTATCATTTACATGCTTTCATTGAACGTCTTCGAATAAAATGAATGACTGTATTAGTTAATGTTCATTTAGATTTTGCTATCTGATTCTTTTTGCACCAGAGTGAAAACTGAAAATGTAAACGCTTACTGATAATGGGTTGGATGGCATTCGTGGCCATCATCGTATTAGGCGTAGGTGGAACGAATCAATAATTTGTCTATTAAAATAAAAACCATGCAATTATTTTGTGAATGTAAACGATTGGTGGATGGTTTAATATTTAACCATATTTAGGGGGACTTTATTATGCAAGCAATATTAAAAAATGATGTTCAGCAGCCAAACCAGTCCAGGAAAAAGCATCCTCCAGGACTGTATATGCTGTTCGCGACTGAGGCGTGGGAGCGCTTCAGCTATTACGGAATGAGAGCAATTCTTGTTCTTTACTTAACAGCAACTGTTGTAAACGGCGGGCTTGGAGTCGACAAATCTACGGCTATGGGCATATACGGATTCTTTACTGGTGCCGTTTATATTACGCCAATGATTGGCGGATACTTAACTGACCGTTTCATAGGCAGAAGATTGGCGATCACGATTGGCGGTATTTTAATGGCGTTTGGTAACTTTTCGCTATTCGCAAGTCAGAGTTTGACAGCGCTTTACATTGGTCTTGGTTTATTGATTATCGGCAATGGTTTCTTCAAGCCAAACATCTCGACAATTGTTGGTGATCTTTATGAAGACAACGATCCGCGTCGTGATGGAGCTTTCACCATCTTCTATATGGGTATTAACGTTGGGGCTTTCTTCGCACCATTAGTAGTTGGGCTTATGAGCTATAAATATGGGTTCCTGACAGCAGCAATTGGTATGATTGTAGGGCAGTTAGTTTTCAACTTATTAGGCAATCGCTATTTAGGTGACATCGGTAAAGAACCTACTGGTAAACCGGATGTAACAGCTGGTCAAAAATCAGCTGCACCGTTAACGAAAAGAGAACAAAAACGTACAGCGGCTATCGTTATTTTGGCAGTCTTCGTTATTGCGTTCTGGGCCGCTTTCGAGCAGGCAGGAAGTTCATTGACATTGTATGCAAATGACCAAATTGATCGGAATGTATTTGGTTTTGAGGTTCCAACTGCCTGGTTCCAATCATTGAACCCATTATTCATCGTGATTTTAGCACCAATTATGTCTGCTTTATGGTACAAGCTTGGCAGCTCAAAACGCGGTGACTTAAAAACTCCAACAAAGATGGCTCTTGGTTTAGTCACTGTTGGTTTAGGTTTCTTAGTACTGCTTCCTGCCGTTATGTATACAGGAAACGATACAGCGCTGAAAGTAAACATCCTGTTCATGATTGTAACGTATTTCCTTCATACATTAGCCGAATTAATGATTTCACCAGTTGGTTTATCAATGGTAAGTAAAATTGCTCCAATCAAGCTTGCCTCTCTCCTAATGGGAGTATGGCTGGCAAGTTCCGCGGTGGCTAATATGGTAGCCGGCCAATTAGCTGCATATACACAGTCTTTAGGTTACCTGGAAATCTTCAGTGTAATTGGTTTTGTAACAATTGGTTTAGGTATTGTATTATTGCTTCTTTCGAAGCCAGTAGCAAAGCTGATGAAATAATGAGAAAAGAAGCTGACCCAAAAGGCGCATAATGTGCCTTTTGGGTCGAGCTTTTTTATTTAATGTAAAAAAATAAAAGAATAGGTGTAAGAGGAGTCTCCACAACGAACAAAACCAGAAAGGAACGATTCTCTTATGAAACATAATCATCTTTCTTTTAAAGAGAATACCAAAAAATCATTTCACTGGCTTCATTTTCACCAAACTCTACTAAACTACAAACATCAAGAACGAAAGGAGAAAAGAATGCGATTACTTAAAACGTGAAAAAAGGTATATTCTGGGCGGAACAATTGCCTCCATGGTCCTGGTCATAAATGTATTCCACTATCTATTCGGAGGTTTAAATGCTCTTGCTGATGGTAGGGATGGATATGGGCGATCCTTTCCCTTTCAGTTAAGGAAAAAGAATTAATCATTACCATGAAAGATACAGGGATTGGAATCAATTCAGAAGGTTATGAGCGGATTTTTGAACGTTTTTATCGGGCCGATAAAGTAAGGACGAGGCGAGCAGGTGGGCATGGCCTTGGACTCGCCATTGCAAAGTGGATTGTGGAGAGCCACCAGGGAACTATTCTAGCTTCCAGTGAAATAGGTAAGGGAAGTATGTTTATTATTAGAATCCCCATAAAAGATAAATAGTATCAGCGCTTGAATAGTTTAAAGTTATAGAGCATTTCGCTGTAATGTGAAATGCTTTTTATTTTGTCTAAAATTAAAAGGCCATAAACCTATTTTCTTCTATAAATATACCTTGATGAATGTGCGGAATGATGTAATCATCGCTTAAATCTCTTAATATAGGGTTTAACGAGGATTCAGTAATAGGTGCTCACCTAACTTGTGAATATTCTTAAAATTGAAGGCCTCCCAAAGTTTACTGTGGGAGGCCTTTTCTCTGTCGTCAGTCGTGTGGGCATACATCGTTATTTGAATATCCGTATGTCTTAATCGTTGTTGGATTTCTACCCTGATTCGCCATTCTATGTTTCTATTTCATGATTTTTGCACCAGAACCTTCTAAAATTCCAACAAACTTACTATATTAACGAGAATCCAGTTACATTCAAAATGCTTGCATTATTCATTATCTTTATTATAAAATACTTGTATACAAGTGTACTTGAACTCTATTAGAAGGTGAATTTATGGCTGAATCAAAGGAATTTCTATATCCTGTAAAATGGCTTTCAAAAGCTTCAGCTGGTGATCGTGTAACATCCGAGCTTAGAATGCGTATTATTTCGGGGATGATTGAAAGCGGTGCCATCCTATCTGAAAATAAAATAGCTGCTGATTTCGGTGTAAGCCGCTCACCAGTTCGTGAAGCGTTAAAAATATTGGCCTCTGAAAATATCATCCGATTGGAAAGAATGGGTGCGGTTGTCATTGGTTTAACAGAAAAAAAATATGCAGAGATTTATGATGTACGTATACTAATCGAAACGTTTGTATTCGAACGTCTAGTAAGGATGGAAACGAATGATTTAGTGATGGAACTTAGTAAAATACTGGAAATTATGAAAATTTCCATAAAATACAAAGATGCTGATGAGTTTTCCTATCAGGATGTCCTATTCCACGAAACGATCATTCGGTCCATCGATCATTCCTACATCCTGATGATCTGGGATAATTTAAAACCTGTGATGGAAAGTTTGATTCTTCTATCCATGCGCAGTCGTTTTAAAGAAAAGTATGAAGACTTTACACGGATCATAAATAATCATCAACTTTATATTGATGCAATCAGAACAAAAGAACGGGACCTCATGATTAAGTCGTTACATGAAAACTTTGATGATGTTCAAGGGAAAGTTGAAGACTTATGGATGGCCCAACAGATGCTTTCAAAAGGAGTCGAACAAGAAAATGACTAGCTATATGTTAGGTGTAGACATCGGTACAACAAGTACAAAAGCTGTATTATTCACGAAAAAAGGCGATGTCATCCAGCAAGAGAATATTGGTTATCCTCTTTACACACCGGATATGACAACAGCAGAACAAGACCCTGAAGAGATTTTTCAGGCCGTTTTGAAAGCCTTTACAAATATAACGAAACAGCATTCAGATAAACAGATATCTTTTATTTCATTTAGCAGTGCGATGCATAGTGTTATAGCCATGGATGAAAATGACCAGCCGCTGACCCGTTGTATCACTTGGGCAGATAATCGAAGTGAAGCTTGGGCCCATAAAATAAAGGATGAATTAGATGGGCATGAAGTTTACAAACGGACCGGAACACCGATACACCCGATGTCACCATTATCCAAAATCACCTGGATCGTGAATGATCACCCAGAGATCGCAACCAATGTTAAAAAGTATATCGGGATTAAAGAATATATTTTTAAAAAGTTCTTTGATCAATATGTTGTCGATTATTCCCTTGCTTCATCGATGGGCATGATGAATCTCAAAAATTTGGATTGGGATGAGGAAGCCTTAAGAATTGCCGGAATAACGCGTGGTCAATTATCTGAACTCGTACCAACAACAAAGGTCTTTAACAACTGTGACCCGGATTTAGCCAAACAGATTGGGATTGATCCACAAACCCCCTTTGTCATTGGGGCAAGTGATGGTGTTCTTTCAAACCTAGGTGTAAACGCTATCCGGAAAGGCGAAATCGCTGTCACGATTGGGACAAGCGGTGCGATTCGGACGATTATAGACGAGCCGAAAACAGACGAAAAAGGAAGAATCTTTTGCTATGCCCTAACGGAAAAGCATTGGGTGATTGGCGGGCCGGTAAACAATGGCGGGATGGTCCTTCGCTGGATTCGCGATGAGTTTGCTTCTTCCGAGGTAGAAACGGCTAAAAGACTCGGAATCGACGCTTATGAAGTCTTGACCAAGATTGCCGAACGTGTAAGACCAGGCGCTGATGGATTGTTATTCCATCCATATCTTGCAGGTGAACGTGCACCATTATGGAATCCGGACGTAAGGGGTTCATTTTTCGGATTAACACTCTCGCATAAGAAAGAACATATGATTCGAGCGGCACTAGAAGGAGTCATTTACAATTTATATACAGTATTTTTAGCCTTAACCGAATGTATGGACGGTCCCGTTACCCGAATTCAAGCTACGGGAGGCTTCGCAAGGTCGGCTGTTTGGCGGCAAATGATGTCCGATATTTTCGAATCGGAAGTCGTGGTTCCAGAAAGCTACGAAAGTTCGTGCCTAGGTGCTTGTATATTGGGGTTATATGCCACCGGGGAAATTGATTCCTTCGAAGTCGTTTCTGAAATGATAGGCAATACCCACAAGCACACACCAAAAGATGATTCTGTAAAAGAATATAGGCAACTACTGCCGATTTTCATTAACCTATCAAGGGTATTGGAAAACGAATATACACAGATTGCGAATTATCAAAGAAACTTAATAAATGCTACAAAGTAAAGACATGGAGGAATTACAATGCCATTAGTTATTGTCGCTTTAGGAATTGTCGCTTTATTAATTTTAATAATGGGCTTAAAATTAAACACCTTTATTTCCTTGATCATTGTATCGTTTGGAGTGGCTTTAGCACTTGGGATGCCACTTGATGGAATTGTCAAAACCATTGAAGCTGGATTAGGCGGAACACTTGGTCACTTAGCGTTAATCTTTGGACTTGGAGCGATGTTGGGTAAGTTGATCGCGGATTCAGGCGGAGCTCAGCGCATTGCCATGACCCTTGTTAAAAAATTCGGTGAAAAGAATATTCAATGGGCAGTTGTGGCAGCATCATTTATTATCGGTGTCGCATTGTTTTTTGAAGTGGGATTAGTATTATTAATTCCAATCGTATTTGCAATTTCAAGGGAATTGAAAGTTTCGATATTGTACCTTGGTATTCCAATGGTAGCAGCATTATCCGTAACACACGGTTTCTTACCGCCGCATCCAGGGCCAACCGTTATCGCTGGTGAATATGGTGCAGACATTGGTCAGGTTTTACTTTACGGCTTCATTATTGCGGTTCCTACCGTTATTTTAGCTGGACCAGTATTTACGAAGATAGCTAAAAGATTAGTACCTGAATCATTTACGAAAACAGGCAGCATTGCCTCTTTAGGAGAACAAAAATCATTTAAACTTGAAGAAACACCTGGATTTGGGATCAGTGTATTTACTGCTTTACTTCCGGTTATATTAATGTCAATTGCTACGATTATCACTTTGATGCAAAAAACAATGGGATTTGAAGATAATGGTCTACTAGCAGCTATCCGTTTTATTGGTGAGGCCGGTACTTCCATGTTGCTTTCCTTATTATTTGCGGTCTATTCAATGGGATTAGCAAGAAAGATTCCAATGAAAGATATTATGGAATCTTGTACATCAGCAATCTTGCATATCGGAATGATGCTTTTAATCATAGGGGGCGGAGGAGCCTTCAAGCAAGTATTGATCGACGGCGGTGTAGGTGACTATGTAGCTGAATTGTTCAAAGGAACATCATTATCACCAATCTTGCTTGCCTGGATCATCGCGGCAATCCTGCGTATTTCCTTAGGATCTGCTACCGTTGCTGCCTTAACGACAGCTGGTTTAGTAATTCCGATGTTAGGTCAGACGGACGTTAACCTTGCTCTAGTTGTGCTTGCTACAGGAGCGGGAAGTTTAATTGCTTCACACGTTAACGATGCTGGTTTCTGGATGTTTAAAGAGTATTTTGGTTTAAGCATGAAAGAAACATTTGCAACGTGGACCTTGCTTGAGACGATCATTTCAGTAGCTGGATTAGGATTTATTCTATTACTAAGCTTATTTGTATAAGCCTTTACCGGCAGTAAATCCCCCACTATGGCAGGGATTTACTGCCTATTATTCTTACATAGAAGGAGCAGAAATAAATGTACAATACAATTGGTGTCATTGGTTTAGGGGTAATGGGCAGTAATATCGCTTTAAATATGGCTAGTAAAGGGGAACGAGTAGCTGTCTATAACTACACAAGAGATTTAACGGATCAGCTTGTTGCTGAATTGGACAGTCAGTCGCTCCATCCGTATTACGAAATCCAAGACTTTGTTCAGTCTCTGGAAACTCCAAGAAAGGTTTTTCTAATGGTGACTGCGGGCAAGCCGATCGACTCGGTGATCAATTCATTGCTTCCTCATCTTGAATCAGGCGATATTATCATGGACGGCGGTAACTCCCATTACGAAGATACTGAACGCAGATATGATGAATTGAAATCTAAAGGAATCAGTTATTTGGGAATCGGTATTTCTGGTGGAGAAGTCGGGGCATTAAAGGGACCTTCAATCATGCCGGGTGGAGATAAAGACGCCTATGAAAAAGTAGCTCCGATTCTGACAAAAATCGCGGCACAAGTAAATGATGACCCTTGCTGTACCTATATCGGTCCAAAAGGAGCAGGTCATTTTGTAAAAATGGTACATAACGGGATTGAGTATGCAGATATGCAATTAATCGCCGAAGCCTATACATTTTTAAGAGAAAAGCTGCATTTGGAAGTTCATGAAATTGCGGGCATCTTTGAAACATGGAATCAAGGCGAACTGAAAAGTTATTTAATCGAAATCACTGCTGAAATTTTAAGGAAAAAAGATGAAGTAACGGGCTTACCCTTGATCGATGTGATTCTTGATAAAGCAGGACAAAAAGGTACAGGCAAATGGACCAGCATGCAAGCTATTGATAACGGAATACCAGCATCGATTATTACAGAGTCTTTGTTTGCTCGTTACATTTCCGCTTTAAAAGAAGAACGGGTTAATGCAGAAAATATTCTAACAGGCCCTGAGAACGATCAGCAAAAATTAGATAAAAATGAGTGGATTGACTATATTAGACAAGCATTATATATGGGGAAAGTTTGTGCATACGCGCAAGGTTTTACTCAATATAAAATGACTTCAGAACTTTACGGCTGGGATTTGCCTTTAAAGGATATTGCGCTGATTTTCCGTGGTGGCTGCATCATTCGTGCAGAATTTTTAAACGTCATTAGCGAAGCCTATCAAGAGCAGCCGAATCTGGCTAATTTATTAATCTCACCATATTTTGCCGAAAAGGTTACGGATTACCAGATAGGATTGCGAAAGGTTGTCTGTGAGGGAATAAACTCCGGTATCTCGTTTCCATGTTTAAGCGCTTCACTCACTTATTACGATAGTTATCGAAAAGGCATCTCAAATGCTAACCTTTTGCAAGCACAACGTGATTATTTTGGTGCACATACCTATGAACGACGTGATTTGGCAGGAGTCTTTCACACAAACTGGCAGTGATGGAAAGTGACAAAGACACAGTCATTTTTCAATAACCGTTCATGAATTTGAGACAGGTACTTTACTTCAATAAGAGAGTTGCTTTGGCAGCTCTTTTTCTTATGTAACAAAAGTGGGTCTATCTATATATTAAAATAAAGTTATTGGAGGGAGTGTGCGAGACTCCTGCGGGAAATGCGTGTCCAAGGGAGACCCGCAGGCTGTAATTAAAGAGGATGGATATCTTAGTTATGGCATTTTAATTGGTGCATTCAATTGATAGTAATCCCTATATGATCGATAAGATACAATTTTTTTATCCTGATAATGTCCATCCAACTGCAAAATTTTAGATTTATTGGTTTCTAAATAATAATTATACCCTTCTGTTTCTAAACTATAGAAGGCATAGGAAATTCCAAGCATTTGTTTCTTGGTGACTTTTGCATCAGGGTGATGTTGTATAAAATCAGCCAATTGTTGTACAGATGTTGATGGAATGTCTGCAATATTAAATAATGTTTCCTTAATATTAGACTTTACTTTATTCAAAGTAGTTTTTGCTTTATGTTTGAATTTGTTGGAACGCCTTGTCATAAATATCACTCCTACTCTGATTATAGTTAAAAGATTTATTATGTTATTTCCAGTCAGCAAACGGAGTAAACACAAATTTGAACCCTGGGAGAAATTCTACTAAAAGAAAAAAAGTCTTGGTGTAAAAGATAATGCTTTTTGGGAGGTTTAATACTCAGTGTAAGTGGTATATAAAGGATATCGGTTTATAGCAGTTTATTCCCCCTGCTACCTTAATTATGTTAGGGGTTCTTTACGAAAGAGTATCGTTTCATGAATAATGTCGACAAGTAGCACATATTCTTCTTTTGATTATTACCAATTATTTTCAAATAATAAAGGAGTGATATATCATGAGGCAAATGTGTATTTACTGTTTTAAATGGGCTGACATAGATACGATGACACCAATTTTTGAACAAGGTAGGGAGTTCGTCAATTATTATTGCGAAGATTGTGTTACTGCTGTTATGGATAATTTGTTTAAGCTCCCATACAAACATGGTCGTTCCTATTCCGATGTATGCGAACAATCAAGAACCCACTAGCATCAAGCAAAGCCATTTAAAAGTTAAGCGATTAGGCCATCTCAAAAGAGAAGGGCTTTTTTTGTTCGGGTTTGTCCTCTTCCTAATAATATTGCATGATGGGGGAATGGTGTAATCATCGCTCAAATCCCTTAATATAGGGGGGAACGAGGATTCAGAAATGAGTGCTCATCTAACATGTGAATATCTTTAAAGTTGAAGGCCTCCCACAGTTTACTGATGGGTGGCCTTTTGTTGGATTTCTTTCAATTCTACTCCTACATTAAAGAACTGCCTGGGTGAAAAGAAATGTTACCGTTACTTTTAAAAACAATGTAACTGCAAGTAATTCCTTATGTAATTTGTATCCAGTAATTAGGAGGTTTAGCCCTAGTTATTTCAACCCACTTAAACAATATGATTATACCGAATATTATTAAGTAGTACTTATGAGGCAATATATCGGAGTGAGGAAAAATTAAATAGGATGTACATGATTTGATTCTGCAAATTATTGAATGTGGATTAGATATTAAACAAAATATTCTTGTATACAACAGATGGGTATCTAAATAAAGTTTCGTAATTTGTCTTTAGCTTTTTATTTCTTGTAAGAATTTTATCGAAATAAAAACAGTTAAGAAACTAAAGCATTTAAGGGGAAGATTAACCTGTTAAAGGAATTCTATGTTTGTTATACTCTTGACGCTGATGTTAAGTGGGAGAAAATAAAAAAAGGATTGAGTAGTAAAAAAGAGGATGTTTTACAAGAAGTCCTAATAAGGATGGAACACTGTGAGTATTTTATTGTAAAAAGTGAAAGTAAGCATCATATTATCAATACATCTTTAATACGTTATATACGTATCTTTGATGGAAAAAAGTAATCTCACTACTGCTTTCTTATAATATAAGTTACGGTTGTATTCTCCTAACAGTCTATCTGGGAGGGGATTTTTCTTTGGAAAAAAGGGGAAAACCTTTCATGCATATTAAGAATAATAAAGCGGAAAGTCGCTAAAAGTGATGTGCAAATAGATTATATCGAACAGTAAATATTGAATAAGAAAATTTTTATCTGAAAGCGCAAGTGGACTATTTTAAAAAGTCTATATGGGCAGAGTAGGTATATTTGGTACGAAAACAGCAGAGCAAGCTTATGTTGCTATTCATGGTTGGGTAACACTATGAAAGGAGTGTAAAGATGAATAAAGAACTAGAGGATGATTTTATTGAGGCATTAATGGTTTCCCTTCAAGACGAAAGGATCATTGAACAGATAAAAGAAATAGTAGAAGCGGGCTCGTTTAGTCAAATGGGGGTACCTAAGGAGCTGCTGAGAGAAAAGGATAAAGAAATTGCAAAGCTCCAGCAAGAGATTGAGTCGAAAAAAGAGGAAATTAGTGAGTGCCAAATAATGATCCGCCAATTAAATGAGAAAATGGAATCCCATTTTAATGAATTGCAGAAGAGAAGAGCAGACTATCGGGAAGCAGAAGAACTTTACGAAGCTGTTCAACAATTATCAGAAACGACAAAAAATTCCTTGAAAGGAATCTTCAAGGGCGGTTCAGTGCAGGAATTTATTGTCTGTGGTGTGCAATATGAAAACATTTCATCTTTGTGGGATTTTATAAAAAACGAGATTATGGAAGGGCGGGAGCAGGAAAGAGGGATTTTGCGTACCCTTTTTCAGTATTTCTTTCAAGAATACAGTAAAACATACGATACTCCTTTATATAAATTACAGGAAGTGAAAACGAATGAAGTCTTCAGAGAAGACTTGTACATAAGAGCCCTCAATAGCAAAATATCCGGGAACATTTCGGACATCCTGTTGCCAGGATATATGAGCATTAATGGTAAAACCATTAAAAAATCCGTTGTGAGAATCTAGCAGGCAAAAAAGAGAATGATAATAAAGGAGAAATAACAATGACATCGATTATTATCCCAGAGATTGAAGAAGGCATTGATAAAATCCTTCTTATGGAATGGTATAAACAGCCGGGCGATTATATTACGGTGGGCGAAAGCTTAGCCAAATTCAGCTGTGAGGGGATCGAATTTGACCTTTTTTCAGAAAAGGAAGGTACCCTTAAAGAATTGAATGTAGCGGAGGACACTATTGTCAAGATTGGTGATCTGATATGTTATTTGGATTCTGGTGAAGCTCTTTCAGAAGAATTATTAATAGAAGTTGAAAAACAAGAAATGATAGAAGATAAAGAGCCCCTTGAGAACGTAACAAATTTAGCTGAAAAAAATAACATAGACAGTTCTATATACTTAATGAATAAGAGCGAAGAGCAGGTTCTATTCTCACCTGATTCCCAAACCGTTTCGGTCTCTACCATTTCAATGACTTATAAAGAAGTGAGATCTTTAATCAGCCATTTATATCAGAGTGCAGAAGAAACCTTTTTTAAAGATGAAGCGAGCTTCTTCCAAGACATTAAAAAGATGCTCCGTTCCAGATGGGTTTACATGAATAACGGGAATGTTATATATGATCACAATATTGCAGCTTTATTTCCTTATAGAAAATACTATGAATTAATGGACGAAGATTTTGACTACAAAGAGCATCTGGACGTTTCCGGTTTTAAAGGTGATGCCATGACTCGGGAAGAAGCTGCTAAAAGTTTCAATACAACCGATCACCCTATATATAAGAAAATATTAGCTTTGGATGATTACTCCACGAGTAAAAATCCTTCCATTTCAAGGATATTTGCCAATCAAACGGCTAACTCTTCTAAATCAATAGCGTTTAAATTCAACGGGTACGACATTCAAAGTTTCGATGTAGTAAATCAAAAAAATAATTTGCCGGGTAAAGGATTTTTCGTTCCTGTTTTCCGTTTAAATGGGGAAAATTCCTTTGGAATCAATGATCAGATGGCTCTCCATCTCTGGCTGAAAAACCGATTGGTACCAAGTGGGTTAAGCGCAGAACGTCAGAAGGAGTATGATTATTTGCTGGCATTGTATCAATTAAAGGGGTTAGATCATGAAAGTTTTCTAAAAGAATTGCCATCAATCGCTATCGATTCCAAGACGTTTTATGAGAAGCTTTTAAACTCTGAAAAAGTAAGAGCTGATATTGATACATATGATGAAAAGATGCTAATAGATCCAAACCGAGGACATTGGGATTTATGGCCTGTCCTCTCTGATGAAAAACCTTTAACGATAAAACTGAATGAAGAAATAATGGCCAGAAACCCTAAAATGGATATTAGGGAGGACGGCATAGTTGGCATTGATTTTGGAACGAAAAGTACAGTGGTCGTTCATCAAGAGGAAAGTGATTTTACTCTTCCCATGCGTATTGGGGTTGGCTACCTTAACACGGAGGTACAAGACTGGCATTATGAAAATCCAACCGTGATTGAATTTATTGATTTAGAGCATTTCCTGGAGCTTTATCAAGAAAAGGAAGGAAGGCCAGATACAAGGTGGCAGGATGTGACGGTTTCCCACAATGCTCTTAACAATTTGATGAATGGAAAGAGTGACCATTATTATTCCATATTGAATAATCTAAAGCAGTGGGCTGGAGAAAAGAAAAACGAACTTCGATTAAAAGACAAGAAGGGATATGCCGTTGTACTGCGTTCCTTTCTGGACTTAACCGATCAGGAAATCAACCCGATTGAGTTATACGCTTACTACCTCGGTTTGTATATCAATAACCAGAACAATGGGATATACCTGGACTACACCTTATCTTTCCCGGTGACGTATGAAAAAGAGGTAAGAGAAAAAATTCTAAAGTGTTTTGAGCGTGGGTTAAAAAAGACACTTCCTATGCCGATTCAGCAGGATGAAGAATTAATGAAAAAGTTTCGTGTCACCGCTGGGGCGAGCGAACCTGCTGCTTATGCCGTTTGTGCGTTACAGGAATACGGGTTTGAACCGGAAGAGGATGAAAGAACGTACTATGGTGTGTTTGATTTTGGTGGAGGAACGACAGATTTTGATTTTGGTATTTGGCGTGAAGCAGGCCTGAAAGAAAGCAGATATGATTATGTCATTGAGCATTTTGCAGCGGGCGGGGACCGTTATTTAGGTGGAGAGAACATGCTAGAGCTTTTGGCGTTCCAAGTGTTTAAAAACAACCAAAGAACAATGCGTGAGCTAAATATTCCTTTTACTCTCCCAGTAGAATGTGTGAAGTTTCCCGGAAGTGAAACGCTGATTAATGAGTCACAAGAATCCTATTTAAATACGAAACAATTGGTAGAAAAATTAAGGCCGCTTTGGGAAAGACATGAACGGTATGAAGAACAGTTTGGAAAAGGAATGATTCGGGCAGATTTGTTTGACAAAGCCGGCCGCGCAAAACTCAATGTGGAACTTTTGATTGATCAAGATGAAATGGAAAAACTGATTGAGGAAAGAATTGAAAAAGGCATTAAAAATTTCTTTGAGTCATTAAGGCGCGCTTTTGCCCGATCAGAACCCAGTAATATTAAGAAAGTAAATATACTGCTTGCGGGTAATTCAAGTAAATCCCCAGTCGTTATGAATTTATTTAATAAATGGATTGAAAGGGAAGTACAGAACACTCAAAACTGGGGAGAAGTGTCTGATAATCTTTTTGAGATTCTCCCACCGCTGGGGACGGAAGGCGCTTATTTAAAGCAACAAGAGAGAAACAGAGTGGTTAACCGAGATATTCTAACAGCCCCTACAGGAAAAACAGGCGTTGCCTTTGGACTTGTACAAAGCAGAAAAGGCGGAAGTATAAAAGTTATTGACCGCGATATGGTCAATGGTGAATCAAAGTTCAAGTATTTTCTTGGCATCGGGAGAAAAGGGAAATTAAAAACAGTGATTGATCAAGAAGAAGAGTATAACAAATGGCATCTTTTCATTGATGCGTCAGAAGAAGATTTTGAAATTTATTACACAAGCCTGCCGGAAGCTAGTACCAACCAGCTTGATATTAAGCAGGCACAGAGGAAAAAGCTTCGAATTGGGCATATAGATGATTCAGCTTTTGTTTATATTCGAACCATAAGCCCGACTGTTATTGAATATGTTGTTGCAGACGAAGGCACGATTTTAAATGGGGTTTATTTATCTGAAATTACTAAAGTGGAATTAAGCTAATTTTCCGATTGGAAAGGGATAATTCAATTGTATGGGGAAGTGAGTGGTATAATTGGAAGATGCCCCACTTGGTCCATCGGTTAAGGTTTTATGTAAGAAGGGCCATGAGTGGAAAATACCTCACTTTAAGAAGGCCTCCCACAGTTTACTGTGGGAGGCTTTTTCATGCTCATCGTTATTTGTATTCGCTTCCCTGGTACTTTAAAATGTTAAAAAAAGTTTTCACTTTCAACATTTAATGCTTGAAGCTCATATGTGTTTATTCTCAGGGTTCACTTCTTTAATCCTCCTGATGTTCCATAATCTTTAATCGTTAATTTTATATTGTAGTTGATCAGGGTTTCACTGAATGTTTGGTCCCAATCCTTTTTAACCTTCTTCCAAACTTTGGGGTTCTCAATTCTCAATCGATTTCCGAAGCCAGCAACGTCCACTCGGTATTCTTTTTGCATTTTTTCTACTACATTTCTCACCAAGCGTTCCACTTCTTTTTCAGAGGATTTTTCTGCTTTTTTTAGGAATTCATTTTTAAAAGTATTTCCCCGATCCACCCAAGTTTCAGATAGCCTTCCCTCTGATTCGATGTTTACATCAAAAGAGATGTTGTTTCCATTAACTCGAGGTATAATACTGCTTTTCATGGACTCTATCTCATACACAATCAGCTGACCAGTTTCTTCATCAAAGCTTTTCACTACACCGCCTTTTCCCTTGCCCGTTATCCATGTGACGCCCTCCAGTTCCTCCTCATTCAAAAAACCAGTCATTTTGTGTGTCTTTCCATCGACCACGGCAGCTCCCGCAAATTTGACTTCCCCATTCACAGATAGTACATTTTGCAGCAGAAAACTAGATTCTGATTTGACCTTACTTTCTATTTTAATAAGAGACATAGGAGGCAAAATTCTCGCTGTTCTATAGGCATTTTTCACAATGCCAACCAGACGAAACGCTGGAATTTCGCCTGCTGTCTTTGTTTCCAGTGTGTTGCTTGCTCTTCCTTTACTGATGAGCACAAGACAGCTTGGTCTAAAATCATTATCACGAAGATTAAGATCAAGTAATTGTTCCAAACCATACGATTTTGCAAGACTTTCACTTATAACAATCACTTTCATATGGTGAGCGGTTAAGGGTTGTTCACTTCTCAATGATAATTCACGAGTCATTTGAAGGACGGAATCTCCCGTTTGAGAAACATTAACATAAGCTTTTTTTTGTGGTCCGGCTTGTTTCGTTGTTGAACTTGCTACTTGTGGAGTGATAATTTGATAGGTTGAAGTAATCAGGTCTTTTCTCAAATATCTCTCCCCTTGTTCATTTAACTCTTTCTCAACGAAGGTCTTCTTTCCTGTATCAAATGCCAAACCTACTCCTAAACTTTGCTCTTCAATTTCATGACTGCTCCAACATCCTGTAAGAAATAAGAGCAAAAGAACGGAAAGGGAAACGAAGAGAGGCCGGATATTTTTATGGGTTTGTTTCATATTTTCCTCCCTTTACTCTTGAGATAATAAGCAGGAGAAGCGGAAGTAAACCAAATAAGAACATTGCGACATTGCCGAGGAAATCTCCAATTTTAAAGAGGTCATTGATATTCTTCGGAACCATTGCAATGATGTAGAGAATTGGAAGCAACCCAAACATAAATGGGTGAATGCCCTTTTTTGAAAGTTGAGCCAGCCCTAAAGCAGCTGCATAAAATGTTATGGTGAATGTGGAAAAAATTTGCATGATCCATACCACGAGCAATAAGGATTCAAACCGTTCAAAGATCAAACCGGCGACTTCAAAACTTCGAATAAGATCAAGTGTCGGCCATGTTCTCGTGACCACTCCATCAATAGATAATGCCCCGATAACCAATACGACCGTTATCACGTAAAAAATCAATGGAATGGAAACTCCAACAATAACCGCTTTTACTGCTTTTTTTGGCTGATTCATAAACGGAAGAAGCAGTAACATGATTTCAGCCCCTGTAAAAGCGAGAGCCGTTGTTTTTACTCCTTTAAGTACAGGGATAACTCCTTCTCCTAATACCGGACGCAGATTATCGATTTCAAATATTTTAAAGCTCATAAAGGTAACAACCAAAAAAAGGATAACTGTCAAAGGCAATATAATTTCAAAAAGACGGGCAATCGGGTTAATGCCGCCGAAGATCAGATAGAGACCCACCCACATAAACATCATAATAATTGCCCAGGTAGGCGTACCTTCAAGAAGTAAAAACCTTACAACCTCCGCCATTGAACGGATCTGAAACCCGGAGGTCGTAAGAAAATAACAGATTATAACTAAACTGAGTAACCCACCCACCCATTTTCCAACAATATCATTGATGTATTGATAAAAGGTTTTTTCGGGAAACCGTTGGCTTAATTTGGCCATGATGACCCCCGCGATTATCGCGATAACTCCGCCTAAAATAACGCTTATCCATACATCTGGTGTATGTACCTTCTCCGTAGATGATCTGGGTAGGGTGAGTAATCCTGTACCGAGTATAAAGTTGATGACAATGACAGCTGCTTGAGGAGTTGTAATTTTGTCTTTCGGACTGAGAATCATTCATTAACCACCCTTTCACCGATAGGTTATCCTTTACGCATGGGGTTTTTTGTATGCATCATCTTTGGACGGCGTTTCATCATCATAAGTGGCATGCGAACCATCAGGTCTTTCCACTCACTTAAGCGATAAGGAACGGCTGGACTCAAAAAAGGCACACCAAAGCTTTTTAATTTTACTAAATGGCTGCTCATTAAAAGAAAAAAGAGAATGACCCCGTACAATCCAAAGGTGGCAGCACACAGCATGGAGGGAAAACGAAGAATCCGTAATGTAAACCCAGCACTATATTGCGGAATGGAAAATGATGAAATGGCGGTTAACGCTACTACAATGACCAAAACAGGGCTAACGATCCCTGCCTGTACAGCAGCTTCCCCTATGATTAGACCGCCGACAATTCCCATTGCGGGACCGATTGGCTTAGGCAATCGCAGTCCTGCTTCCCTCAAAATTTCGATGGATATTTCCATGAACAATGCTTCGATAAGTGCCGGAAACGGTACCCCGGACCTGGTTCCTATAATGGAGATGGCCAGTTTGGTCGGAATCAACCCTGAATGAAATGAGATAAAAGCTATATACAAAGACGGTGTAAAAAGGGCAAGAATAGCTGAGAGGTAACGAAGAATCCGTATGAATGTGCCAGGAATCCACCTTTCATAATAATCTTCCGGTGATTGCAACATCATGCTTAAGGTAACCGGAACGATTAAAGCGAATGGCGTCCCATCTAATAAGATGGCCACTCGACCCTCCATCAAAGCTGCCATCACGCGGTCGGGACGCTCTGTATTCTGTACCTGCGGAAAAGGGCTAAGGTAATTATCTTCGATAAGTTGCTCTACATAACCTGATTCCGGCACATTATCAATATCGATCTTCTTAATTCGGTTTTCTACCTCTTGAACTAATTCGGGATCAACAATATCTTTTATGTAAGCAACCACCAAGTCTTTTTTTGAACGCTTTCCTACTTGAAATTTTACTAAGGATAAATTCTCGATTTCACCACTAGCCCTTAAAAAAGAGGTATTATCACTCAATGACTCAGTGAAACCGACCCGTGGACCTCTGACTAATGCTTCTGATACCGGCTCTTCGATCGTCCTTGTTTTAAGTTTTGTAGTTCCAAGGATCAGCGCATCCATTGATCCATCAATTAAAAGAGCGGTAGAACCTGTTAGTACTTTAGATGCTAACTCTTTAATGGAACGTACTGCTTCTATTTCACTAATGGATAACACTTCATTTTTTATAAATTCTTTTGAAATGCTTCCTTTGAGGTAGGGAAGGTCCTGGTTATATTCCTCTGAAAAATCAACCATCAATGAAGGCATAATATGCTTATCAATGAGATCTTTATCCGATAGTCCATCCGTAAAAATGATAACTGACCGTACACCGGTACGCCCTAGATTAAATTCCCGAAAATGCACATCCCAATTATGGCCGATTTCTTGCTTAACACATTCAAGATTAGAATTAAAATTATCTGTAAACTGACACGTCGCATCTTGGGGGGGAGTTGCTTCTTGTTTGTCTTTATCGGTACCTTTTCCTTTTTTACCAAACTTCCACTCTTTCATCATCATCACTCATCCTTTGAGGTACGAAGCCAATTAAACAATTTGCTGATAACAAACGGAATAACAAACGTAATAAAAGCTTGTATAAAAACCTGCCATTCTGGAAGGTAGGAAACAATCGTTTTCCACATTTTCATCCCCCTATACTTGGCTCAGATAGCAGCTAAAAATTTGCAAAATTCCTTTATATCTCAAATAGTATTAATATCTTCTGCATTTCTTATGCAATGAAGTTAAAAGCCATTAGCCGTTTTACATCACCTTATACTTAGTATTAGCTATGTAGAAAAAGTGATTTTGATAGTGGAGGAGAGAAGGAGGAGAAATCGATTCTGGGACTTATCCGAATGATCATGGTGAGATTTAATGAACATGAATCGTGAACAATTTATTGGAATGTATTAGTGAAGCTTTTAGAAAGTAAAAAAGAGGGTGTTTTTTTATCGGTGCTTTTCCTCGTTGAAATTGAGAAGGTTTATGCTCAAGAATTGAAATGTAATTTTAAAAATATAAATATCAAATTGAAATGATGTTCAAAATCATATATACTGAAAATTGAGAATTATTGGTAAATATTAGCTAGCTTTGGGAAATATCCGTATTTATCAACTTAAGAATAAGATACCCAATCGCTACCCGGAACGAAAAACACGATGATCGCTTTATAGGATTGTGATGCGGAATGAATGAGAAGATTTTCTTTCGATATGGGTCAAAAGGCAAAGTTGTTCCTTAGTTACTAAAGTGCGATTTTAAAGGGGTGGAAAATGATGAATATATGGACAAGCTGCACACTTAGTTCAATTCTGGCTCTTTCCTTACTAGCACCATCCGTGTCTTTCGCTACTGAAAATCCAAATCTGGAAGCCGCTTTGAGTAAGGAAAATGCCAGCCAGTATTCCATGTTAAAGAAAGCAAAAAAACCTGAAGAAGCGGGCTTTTCGTCTGAAAAGCTGGAAAAGGTGGATCAGCTTATTGAAATGGAGGTGGCTGCCGGTTTCCCTGGTGCTGCCCTGATTGTCATAAAGGACGGAAAAATCGTTAAAAATGAAAGCTACGGGTACAAACAGAAATATAATGAGCATACACCTCTTAAGAAGTTTCGGAAAATGGAAAATGAAACGTTATTTGACCTTGCTTCAAACACGAAGATGTATGCAACTAATTTTGCCATTCAGAAATTGGTCAGCGAAGGCAAGTTAAATATCCAGGCAAGAGTCCAGCAATACATTCCTGAATTCAAAGACACAAAGGAGGATGTGATCAAAGGAAAGGATAATCTGAGGATTATTGATGTTCTCCATCATACAGCAGGGTTTAGACCTGATCCGCAATATCATAATCCAAAGGTTTCGAAAGAACTCTACTCCCAGGAAAGGGATAAAACCATCGAGTTCATTTCCAAAACACCGCTCACATATGTTCCCGGAACACAGAATGTATACAGTGATGTCGATTATATGCTGCTTGGCGCCATTGTTGAAGAAATAACGGGTAAGCGGCTTGACACTTATGTTGAAAATGAATTGTACAAGCCGCTTGGTTTGAAAAATACAAAGTTCAATCCTCTTCAAAAGGGCTTTAAGCCAATGGATTTTGCTGCAACTGAATTGCTTGGTAACACCAGGGACGGCGTGATAGATTTCCCTAACATTCGCACATACACACTTCAAGGGGAAGTACATGATGAAAAAGCCTTTTATTCGATGGGGGGCGTTTCAGGGCATGCAGGTCTTTTCTCGAATACGGAAGATATGGCCGTCCTCCTGCAGGTGATGCTGAATGGCGGGGGATACGGTAAACATATGTTGTTTGATCAAGAAACCATCGATGAATTCGTCGCACCTTCCGCGATGAATCCGACATATGGACTAGGGTGGAGACGAAATGGCGATGCTAGCATGGAGTGGATGTTCAGCCCTTATGCGAGCGACAGTGCCTACGGTCATACTGGATGGACTGGGACGGTAACGATCATTGATCCGGAGATGGATTTAGGGATTGTTTTACTTACTAATAAAAAGCACTCTCCGCTCGTTAACCCTGTAGCCAATTCCAATCAGTTTTTTGGCGACCTCTTCAAAACAGGAAGCTATGGAAGTGTTGTTACTGCGATTTATGAAGCATTGGAAACGAATGAATGAATATCACCATAAAGTAAAAGGCCTCCGATTAAAGTCGGGAGGCCTTTATTCTTGTTATATGAATGTATGAATTTCTTTTAGCCACACTTTAGTTTTTTATACAGTTTGGGCAAGGATCAGATTTTTGTATGCTCCGTCTTGATGGAGCAAATTATTATGGGCACCTTGTTCGATGATTTCCCCATTTTGTACAACGGTGATGCGGTCGGCGTGTTTAATTGTCGCCAACCTATGTGCAATGACAAGTGTTTTCCGATTTATCGAGAGTCGTTCCGATGCTTTCTGAACTGCTTTTTCGGTCTCGGTGTCTAGAGCTGAAGTGGCTTTATCAAGGATTAATATCGGGGGATTCTTCAGGAATATACGAGCAATCGAGACACGCTGATTTTGCCCTCCCGATAATTTCACTCCCCCTAAAAGATTTATTTTTAAAAAAATATATTGACTGAACAGCTTGTATCCGCTTACAATAATATTAGTTATTAGTGAATTTAGAAAATTGTAAAAGAGGTACCTGCATGACAAAGGAATTCGACAGAAGAATCGGGCGCCATGCAATCATGTACGCGTTTGCGGACGAAGAGGAAGAAGTCATATTGACGAATGATCTAAAGCGGATGGATTGGCTTTATGGAAAAGGTAAAGTCGGTTCAATGGAGCTGCAGAAAATAGTTGCGGCCATTGAGACATCAGCGAAAAGACTTGGGTTAGTCAATCCCGATATGTATCGTGAAATGCATGCGCTGTATCATGCGATCATCGAAGCACTCCAAGGAGTGACACGCGGCCAAGTCGAGCTTGGCGGCCTTTTGAGGACTGCGGGCCTTCGGTTTGCAATCGTTCGGGGCAGACCGTTTAAAAACGGGGACGAAGGTGAATGGATTGCTGTCGCCGTGTATGGAACGATTGGAGCACCGGTTCGGGGATTTGAGCATGAAGCCGTTGGCTTGGGAATTAACCACATTTAAATAATTAAAAGCCTATAGTTATTTTAGTGAAATAGGGGGCTGTATTGAAAGACTGGATAAGTCTGTCAATATGGCCTCCTTTTGTGTGTTTAAAAAAAGAATAGGGGTGCAGGAAATGATTATGTTAACGGGTCAAACTTTAACGATTGAAGAAGCGAAAAAAGTATTGTATGGAGAGGCATTTGTCACGGCTTCTGCCGAGAGTGTTAAGAAAGTGGAAAAAAGCCGGGAAGCGGTTGAAAATATCGTGAAACAAAAGAAGGTCGTCTATGGCATCACAACAGGTTTTGGAAAGTTCAGCGATGTTTTGATTGATGCAGAGGACGCAGAGCAGCTACAGTGGAATTTGATTCATTCCCATGCGTGCGGAGTCGGGGAACCATTTCCAGAGGTGGTTTCGAGAGCTATGGTCCTTCTCCGTGCCAATGCGCTATTAAAAGGGTTTTCAGGCGTACGTCCTGTCGTCATAGAACGTTTGATCGATCTTTTGAATGCTCATATTCACCCGGTCATCCCTCAGCAAGGTTCTCTAGGAGCAAGTGGGGACTTGGCGCCGCTTTCCCATTTAGCGCTAGTATTGATGGGAGAAGGGGAAGTGTTTTATAAAGGAGAGCGAATGGAGGCCATCGTAGCTTTATCGAAGGAAGGCATTCTTCCAGTGACACTTAAAGCAAAAGAAGGTCTTGCATTAATTAACGGAACACAGGCCATGACGGGGATGGGCCTAGTAAATTACATTGAAGCTGAACAGCTGGCCCATCAAACTGAAGCGATTGCTTCACTGACTTTAGAGGGATTACGCGGCATTGAAGATGCCTTTGATCCGGATGTTCATCTAGCACGCGGTTACCGCCAGCAAACAGAGGTTGCGGAACGGATCCTTCGCATGATCAGCGGCAGCCAGCTCATCACCAAGCAAGGAGAACTGCGGGTACAGGATGCTTATTCGCTCCGCTGCATCCCCCAAGTGCACGGTGCATCATGGCAAACTCTTGATTATGTAAAAGAGAAATTGGAGATCGAAATGAATGCTGCGACGGATAATCCGCTTATTTTTGACGATGGGGAAAAGGTTATTTCAGGGGGTAACTTCCATGGCCAGCCGATTGCATTTGCGATGGACTTCATGAAAATCGCTGTTGCTGAGCTTGCGAACATTTCAGAGCGCCGGATTGAGCGACTCGTCAATCCTCAGCTGAATGATTTACCGCCATTCTTAAGTCCGTCGCCTGGCTTGCAGTCGGGAGCGATGATCATGCAATATTGTGCAGCTTCACTCGTCTCTGAGAATAAAACACTCGCACATCCTGCAAGTGTTGATTCCATTCCATCTTCAGCGAACCAGGAGGATCATGTAAGCATGGGAACGATTGGGTCCCGACACGCACATCAAATCATTCAAAACGTTCGCCGCGTTTTGTCGATTGAGCTCATTTGTGCCTTACAAGCGGTGGAATACCGTGGAATAGAAAAGATGGCTCCGTTTACAAAAGAGTTTTATACGGAAGCAAGAAAGCTCATTCCAAGCATTACACAAGATCGTATCTTTTCAAAAGATATCGAAGCAACGGCAGGCTGGTTACATCAAATCGATTGGAATTCATTTATTAATAGGAGTTTACCTACAACATAATATGAAGTGCGGAATATCCGAATAAACGTTAGGCTTATAGCCCTTTGACTTGGGTTTTAAGCCTAACATTGTTATGTAAAAGCAACATAGATCCCAGAAATCCAAAAAGGTCCCGGCATTAGAGAAAATGACCTTGAAATAGTAATAAATGCAGGAAATGACCATTGATGGAATGATCGGCTTTACCTATTCGTGCTAGATTAAATATGCATTTTTGGAGGGGAATCTAATTTGGAAAATCGGCAATTGCAAACACCTGTCATAAATGAACAAAACCAGCCGTCAAATACTTTACAAAGGAAGCTAAAAGCGCGCCACCTTACGATGATATCACTGGGCGGTGCAATTGGAACAGGGTTGTTTCTCGGAAGCGGTCCAGCCATTCACTCTGCAGGACCTGGCGGTGCTTTGGTCGCTTACGCCGTAATTGGTATAATGGTTTATTTTATTATGACAAGCCTTGGAGAACTGGCATCATTTATGCCAGTCAGCGGAGCTTTCAGCACCTATGCTTCGCGTTTCATCGACCCAGCATTAGGGTTTGCGCTTGGTTGGAACTATTGGTTCACTTGGGCGATGACCCTTGCCGCAGAACTATCTGCCGCAACGATGGTAATGAAGTTTTGGTTTCCTGACAGCTCGTCTTTTTTATGGAGTTCTTTGTTTCTAGTTTTGATATTCTTATTGAATTACGTATCTGTTAAAGGGTATGGAGAAGGGGAATATTGGTTTTCCCTCATTAAAGTCGCAACCATCATCATTTTTATTGTTGTCGGAATATTGATGATATTCGGAATTATGAACGGAGAAGCGATTGGTTTTAAAAACTTCACAGTTGGTGACGCTCCGTTTGCCGGTGGTTTTTTGGCAACATTGGGTATCTTCATTGCTGCTGGATTTTCTTTTCAAGGTACAGAAATAGTCGGTGTTGCAGCCGGTGAAAGTGAAGACCCGGCAAAAAATGTACCTCGTGCAGTTCGCAGCATTTTTTGGAGAATCTTCCTCTTTTACATCCTGGCCATAGTTGTTATTGGATTGATCGTTCCTTATACGAATGGCAATCTGCAGGGACATACGATCATGGTTAGCCCGTTTACGATGGTGTTTGAAAAAGTGGGACTGGCATTTGCTGCATCCGTGATGAACGCCATCATTTTGACGGCCGTATTATCCGCTGGTAATTCAAGTCTTTACGTGACAAGCCGAATGTTGTACTCAATGGCAAATGAAGGGCTGGCACCGCGTATTTTCGGGAAGCTTAACAAGCGCGGCGTTCCCGTTTGGGGACTGGTTGTCACTTCACTTGTAGGGATGTTGGCCTTTTTTGCTTCCTTTTTCGGTGATGGAGTTATTTATATTTGGCTTATGAATGCGGTTGGAGTCACTGGATTTATATTTTGGCTGGGTATAGCGGCAAGCCATTACAGGTTTAGAAAAGCTTATATTGCACAAGGGTATTCACTGGACGACCTTCCCTATAAGTCAAAATGGTTTCCTTTCGGACCGATATTTTCCTTTGCTCTTTGTTTTTTCGTTTTATTGGCGCAAAACTATCAGGCCTTCATTGGCGCTGACATTAACTGGGCAAGTGTAATTGCTGCCTACCTTGGCATCCCATTCTTTTTGATAATGTGGCTTGGTTATAAGTTCATTAAGAAAACAAAAGTAGTTCCGCTAGAGGAATGCAAAATCGATTTTGATGAACATAGGAATGTAAAATAGACATAAGACTTCTTTAATAATTTATTTGGATTAATTATTAAAAAATACAACTTTCTTTGTTAAGAAAGTTTGCAGCCTTGAAATGACATGGTTCCTTACCGCCAAAGAAACAAAATAAACAATAATTTGAAGTTGATTCCAGTTTATTGAGCCGAAGTAACTGTTGGAGATGATTGAATCAATACGCATAATATCAATTTCATTTAAGGAATATGCCTTTTTTATCCCCTCCTAGGTAGATTAAATAATCTACCTAGGAGGGGATTTTTTTATTGGCGAAAAGGGACAAACATATAAAACGTGAAGTAGTTCGATTAAAGTTGGAGAAGGTTCATTGAATTTGTGCTCTGTTAAAAAGGCAAGAGATTTCCTTGATATAGCCTAGTTAACGGTTTTGTAAAGCAGAGATAAACCCTGCTAAAAGGTTTGGAGGGTTATTTGGCATGGCCATGAATAATGTAACAAAAGGATATAAAATAATTCAGGTGTAATTGGGGAGGAAAGAATGGACATTATAATTTTCATTACAAAATGTTGAGTCTAACGTCTATATCAAATGGTCTATGAACATGTTGGGAAATAATTGTTCATCCATTTATTTAAATGTCCTTTCTTCTATATACTCACCGATTTTTCGGAACTTATCAAAACGTTGTTGGCGTAGAATGCCTTTATCTAATTGACCAAGTTCTTGTAATGCTTTTCGCAAGGTTTCTTTGATAAAGTGCGATTGAAGTGGGATGTCAATATGTGCTCCTCCTACAGGTTCTTTGATGATCTCATCGATCACCCCTAGTTCCATCAAGTCCTTAGCCGTAATTTTCAATGCCTCGGCTGCTCGTTTTGCTTGTGTGGCATCCTTCCATAATAATGCTGCTGCTCCTTCAGGTGAAATAACCGAATAAAATGTGTTTTCTAGCATGTAGATTCGATTGCCGATTCCAAGAGCCAATGCACCACCACTCCCACCTTCACCAACTACAAAACAGATGATAGGCACTCCAAAACTTGCCATTTCACGAAGATTGAGGGCGATAGCTTGAGATTGTCCGCGTTCTTCGGCTTCACGACCTGGGAAGGCTCCTGCCGTGTTGATAAATGTTACGACGGGGCGATTGAACTTATTGGCTTGTTGCATAATTCTTAGGGATTTTCTGTAGCCTTCAGGTTGCGACATGCCAAAACGACGATAGATATTGTCTTTAGTATTTTTACCTTTTTGATTTCCTAAGACAGTTATAGGCATTCCTTCGAAGGTAGCTATTCCTGAAACCAATGCAGGATCTTCCCCATAAAGTCTGTCACCATGAAGTTCAATAAAGTCTTCAAAAATATGGTGGATATAATCTAAAGTAGTAGGGCGTTGTTGAATTCTGGATAGTTGAATTTTATCCCAAACTTCCATATTCTCGTTAAGATGAATTTTGATTTCATTGACTTTTTGCTCAAGATTATTTATTACTTCGTTAAAGTCAAGATTATGCTTTGTAGACACCTCTTTCAATTCAGCAATTTGATTTTCCAGTTGTTTTAATACTTGCAAGTTCATCGTTTAAAACACTCCCTGAAGTTGAGATGATGGATTTTTAAAATGGTTGTTAATGATTGTTTTAATTCACTCCTATTAACAATCATATCCAGTTGCCCATGGTCCAATAAAAATTCAGAGGTTTGGAAATTTTCCGGAAGTTCTTCTCTTATCGTCTGTTCAATTATGCGTCTTCCTGCAAAGCCAATTAAAGCTTGTGGTTCGGCAATATTGATATCACCTAATGAAGCGAAGCTAGCAGAAACTCCACCCGTTGTAGGATTCGTTAAAACGGATACGAAAAGGATTTTTTCGTAGTTTAGTTGTTCTAAAGCAACACTCGTTTTTGCCATCTGCATGAGGCTAAGAATTCCTTCTTGCATACGAGCTCCGCCGCTTGCCGAAAACAATATAAATGGTTTTCGTGTTTTTAATGATTCCTCAATGGCTCTTGTGATTTTTTCACCGACTGCTGAGCCCATACTTCCCATACGGAAACGAGAATCCATGACACCAATCACAATCGGATAGCCACCTATGGAAGCTTCCCCGGTAATAACCGCATCATTTAATGCAGTCTTATTCTTATCAGAAGTTAATTTATCTTTATATTCAGGGAAGTTCAGCGGGTCAACGGAAATTAAACTTTTATTGAATTCCGAAAAAGAACCACTATCTGTAAGCATTGAAATGCGGTCATAAGCTGTAACCGGGTGGTGATATTGGCATTTCGGACATACATTCAATTCTATTTTCATAAGAGATTCATCAAAAGTTTCCCCACATGATTTACAAGTAAAGGGGATTGGAGTAATGCTTTTGTCTATTTCAAAAAAAGAATTCGATTCTATTTTTTCTCTCTTTAATGGATAAATCTCCATCAATCCTCCTTTGGTAAGACCGCTTTTTACAAGTTACGCTCACCGTTGTGTTTTTTAGCTTTTCATTAAAAAGTTTTATACAATCAGCAATCATCCTAGAGAATGAAGATTTTATTTGGTGGGTCTTCATTATGAAATTATCTATTCCTGTATGAATGCATTTTTACTTGGAAAATCAGAAACGATTTTATCAGGGAAATACATAGGCTTGTATACAAATCGAGTATACAAACATTAAAAAACACTTATTATCTTCTATATAGAGAATAAAGGTTATCGATGGCTTCACCATTGATCCAGTTTTTAGAAAGAGCGATTTACCAAATAGCAAGGCGTCATTTAATAAAGCGAATACTCCCATTAGTTGGTGTAAGCTCATAATATGCAATTACTAATATAATTGAATGGGTCATTCTTCCATGGATAATATTTTATTGGTTTATCAGATTGTTAAAAAGATAAAGATTAATAGGAAGGGGCAGATTAGGAACACATAATAAGAATTCAAAATGACATCCAGCTCCTCTTTTTCGAGAACCCCATGCTTCATACACAGCTCACGGACTTTCCGGTTGCCGCAGCTTCGCGAGCAATACGGAGAGCTGTCTCATAGCCGATATGATACCGACGCTGCTTTCCACATTTTCTTACAGGATCTCTTCATTTGCAGCAATAATTAAATAAAGTATTTACTCAATATACAGAAGGTGCTGTACATAATGCTGGAAGAAAATATTCTTTACAGCATGGAAAGCTTGTACAGCCAAAGAAGCTATGAATGGGTTAATTGAAGGAAGGCAACCCACTAACTAAAGTAGCCATATTTTTTGTACTCCTGGTTTTATTCGTAAAGAGTATTCGATTGTGAGATAATTTTACATTTAAAAAAAAATGATAAATCGTGTGTCTAGAAATATATTTTCAATGTCGCGTATTTTGCTTTAACCGTTGATAAATCAATGTTTATAGAAGGATGGTGCCACTTTCATATGATGCACCATCTTAACATATGTACTCAACAATTCCGCCGCACATCATTTGAATTTATATTCATTGTTTGTTAAGGTAATGAAGTACTTTAGGGAGAACGGTTTATTCCGTGTGATGGGAATGACCAAAACTCTAAAAAATAAAAACCATTATATTTCAGTTGGTATATGCTGTGCCTGTTAGGTTCCTCAGTTGTATTGCACCTCTTTTCCCTACTTGAAATGCTCAAATTAGACACATTGGGAATCCCATAATCATTTTCAATGCGTATGGTGTCATACTGCAAGTATAATTCCACCTGGTTAAGGAAAATGAAGTACTTAAGAGGGTAATCTTTAGTCCAAGGTTTGGACAGAAAACTCTAAGTGGAAATCGTTTATATTACAGTTGGTATATGTTGTGCCTGCTTGTTTCCTCAGTTGTGATTGCACCTCCTTTTCCTACTTGAAATGCTCAATTAATCACACATACATAATCCAAGTAAAGAATTCCTTCTTGGGAACAATAAAAATAGAAGGTCCTGTGCAAGAAGGTGACACTCACATATGTGTCAATTCCGTTTTTTTACCTCAATATGGTATAGAACAGAAGAAAAAAGTGTATGGGTAGAATCGTTTTTAACATTTCGATTATTTCAAGGTACTTGTGTATTAATAATCATCACTCGCATAAAACGGGGGAATTCAGCAAAACTGAATATCATATGGGCAACTATTAGAATGAGGTGACTTGATGAAGCCGTATGTTGAAGTCAGAAATGTCTCGAAAATTTTTGGCAAATCTCCAAAAGCAGCAACAGACTTATTGAAGCAAGGCAAATCGAAAAGAGAAATCTTGAAAGAAACGGGACAAACGGTCGGAGTGAATAATGTTAATTTCGAGATTTATCCCGGCGAGATTTTTGTCATCATGGGCCTATCCGGAAGCGGAAAATCCACTTTGATCCGCATGTTCAATCGTTTGATCGATCCCACTTTAGGTGAAATCTTAATTGATGATGAAGATATCGTGAAGATGAACGCTGCCCGGTTAAGGGAAGTAAGACAAAAGAAAATAAGCATGGTCTTTCAGAACTTTGCTTTATTTCCGCATAAAACGATATTGGAAAACGCTGAATTCGGGCTCGAAATTCAAAAAGTGGATTCAGCAAAACGTCATGAAAAAGCGATGAAGGCTCTTGAGGCCGTTGGATTGAAAGGCTACGAAAATCAGCTGCCATCACAGCTTAGCGGCGGTATGCAGCAAAGGGTTGGGTTAGCCCGGGCACTCGCAAGTGATACGGATATCTTATTGATGGATGAAGCCTTCAGTGCCCTTGATCCATTGATTCGTAAGGATATGCAGGATGAACTGATTCAAATCCAAGATCAGTATAAAAAAACGATCATTTTCATTACACATGATCTTGATGAAGCATTAAGAATAGGGGATAGAATTGCCCTCATGAAAGATGGAAGTGTAATTCAATTGGGAACCCCTGAACAAATCATGATGAATCCAGCCAATGAATTCGTCGAGAAGTTTGTGGAAGATGTTGATCTATCAAAAGTATTGACAGCGTCTCATGTGATGATACGCCCAGAGAAGATCGCGGTGGACAGAGGTCCGAGGGTTGCCTTGGAAATCATGCGTAAACAAGGTTATTCCAGCATTTTTGTTGTGGATAGAAAGCAGACGTTATTGGGGGCCGTGACTGCTGAACAGGCTCGTCAGGCAATGAGCAATAACCAATCGATCTCAGAAGTGATGTCAACCGATATCCCAACTGTAAAAGAGGATGAATTACTTGGAAACCTCATGGATGTGATGGCGACTTCAAGCTTGCCAATCTCAGTCATCGATGATCAGAACAGAATTAAAGGAATTCTTCTTCGCGGTGCCGTTATCGGTGCTTTGGCAGGAAATAAAGATTCCTTGAATGAAATGGAGAGTGAATAATTCAATGAATATGCCGAAAATCCCACTAGGAGCTTGGGTCGATTCTTTAGTGGATTGGATAACTATTGTATTTGCTGGATTATTTACATTTATTACGAATGTAATCGAGGGTCTATTGAATATCTTGGTCGATGTAATGAGTGCAGGACCTTCGATCGTTTTAATCATCGTCCTGACCCTTCTCGTTACTTATACAAGCAGATGGCCATTGGGAGTATTTGCATTCATCAGCTTACTATTGATTGAAAATCTGGGTTATTGGGAATCAAGCATCCAAACTCTGGCAATCGTTATATTGTCAGGAGCTTTAACGATAGTGATCGGGATACCGATCGGAATATGGTGTGCCCAAAATAAAACCGTGCGCAGTATAGTAACCCCGATCTTGGATTTCATGCAAACGATGCCTGCATTCGTTTATTTGATTCCTTCGATATTATTCTTTGGAATAGGGGTAGTGCCTGGGATCATTGCGTCATTCATTTTCGCTATCGCACCGACAATCCGAATGACCAATCTTGGGATTCAGGAAGTGCCTAATGATTTGATCGAGGCATCGGATGCTTTTGGTTCAACCAGCAGCCAAAAGTTATTCAAGGTACAAATACCATTGGCTACTCCAACGATCATGGCAGGAGTTAACCAAAGCATCATGCTCGCACTGTCAATGGTCGTTACAGCCTCATTGGTTGGAGCACCCGGACTTGGGGCTGATGTCTACAGGGCTGTCAGCCAAATTAATGTGGGGCAAGGATTTGAAGCAGGATTATCCATCGTAATCATTGCAATCATTTTAGATCGTATCACGCAAAACCTTCGTAAACCAGCTTACGAACATATCGTTAGCAGGAAAATCATTTTTACAATATTGGCTTTACTTGTTGTGGGTACTGCACTATTCGGTACTTTTACAAAAGAAAAAGCTGTGAACGGGGATGAAAACAGTCTTGCTGCCAAGGCCAATTATGAAATCATCGGAATCGAACCTGGAGCAGGAATAATGAAGTTGACTAAAACGGCTATAGATGATTATAAGCTGGATGATTGGAAAGTGGTTGAAGGGTCATCGGCAGCGATGGTTGCAGAATTGAAAAAAGCAATTGCTAAAAAGGAACCAATCGTCGTTACAGGATGGTCACCGCATTGGATGTTCTCGAAATATGACTTGAAATATCTCGAAGATCCGAATGAATCCTTCGGCAAGGCTGAAAATATTAATTCGATTGCCAGAAAAGGCCTTGAACAAGATGCCCCTGGCGCTTATAAAATTCTTGATCAATTCTTCTGGGATACTAAAGATATGGAAGATGTAATGGTCAAAGTTACTGAAGGTATGTCTCCTTCAGAAGCAGCAGAAAAATGGATAAAGGAAAATCAGGACAAAGTATCCGAATGGACCAAAGGTGCTGAATCAGGAAATGGTGAAAAAATCAAACTGGTTTATGTTGCTTGGGACACTGAAATTGCCAGTACGAATGTGATTGGCAAGGTACTGGAGCAGAATGGCTATGATGTAACATTGAGTCAGGTCGAAGTAGGGCCAATGTTTGCTGGTGTAGCAAACGGAAGTGCGGACGCAATGGTAGCTGCATGGCTCCCGGGAACACATCTTGAATACTATAATAAGTATAAAGATGATATCGTTGACCTTGGACCAAACTTAAAAGGAACAAAGCTTGGTCTGGTCGTACCGGATTACGTCGATATTGATTCGATTGAAGACTTGAAATAAAGAAAAACGCGGGAATTTCAGAGATGAAATTCCCGCGTTTTTTTATTTTAAATGGGAGGGGATTTTTCTATGGCAAAAAAGTGGAAAAGATTTAATAAATTGAAGGAGATTTTTTCTTTCATCAGAAGTAACACATTAACATTGTTTATGTATCCTATTTCAGTTAACAGAAGCGAATATGAAAATTCTTGTTAACCGATATGTTAAAGAACCATTTTATACAAGTTGATTTTATTACAGGTGCAAAAGTAGTTCCCATCCCTAAGAAGTCATAAAGCTTGATGAGAAAGTCTTTTTAAGGGGAATGGTGGCAAAATTGAGAATTTATAAGTGTGGGGTGTGTAAACCAAGCCGTTTTAAAGGAGAAATAAGTTGGCATGGTTTTTGCTTATATAAATAAGAGTAAATCAAGAAAGGAGGGAGAGCTGAATAGCCAACTATTCAGCTTTGTTGGTAAGAGTCTCGGAGAGAATGACAACAATTCAAGTACTCCTCTCCATTGTTTCAGGAACTATTGTCGGATTCTGTTTGCTCGGTGGATGTGGATCAATTTACGGACGATAGGGAATATATCATCGCGATTCCTGGTACAAACAAATATTCCTGGAGTATTTACCTGCAGGGATGTTCAAGATCATAAATATGGCCAAGCAATTACTGCTGCAGGAAGTGGTTGTATGGCTGCTCTGGATTGCGAAAGATATCTTGATGCAAGAGCGATCAAGTAATGGAGACAATCAGTATAACATTGAGAACAAAATATAGGGAGGATTGTAATTATGAAAGAGATCAAAACTATGCAAGAGTTTGACGAGGCGATTTTATCAACAAAACCAGTTGTTGCCAAATTTTATGTTGAATGGTGCCCAGACTGTCAGAATACCAATTTATTCATGCCAATTGTAGAAGAAACGTATATAGAAAAAATAGATATGATTGCAGTAAATCGAGACCATTTTCCGGAACTATTAGAGAAGCTAGATGTGTATGGCATCCCAAGCTTTATTGCTTTTCAAGAAGGGAAGGAACTTAATCGCTTTGTAAGTAAAATCGGAAAAAGCCAGGAAGAGGTTGAACAGTTTCTCAATCAAATCGTAGAAGAAAGTGGAAAATTAAAAAGATAATCATTTACTAGTATTTAATTGGAGGGCGCCTATCAAAAAAGATTCGGTGCAGCTTCCATACAAATCCAATACTGAAACTTAATTAGAGCTGCTCTACTTTGTAACGTTAATCAGAGACCCGCATTAATCTGAAGCCAATAAATATTGAGTAGTTACTCAACATTTATTGGAAATATATTCAAAAAATCATCGGTTTTATCAACTTATTTATTGCATAGGAACTATACAGCGTTTAGGGCTAGAAGAGAAGAATATATAACTTTTAATATAACTTTTTTGCTTTAAGAGATTATGCTCGCATTTGTTGGAGGGGGAGTTGTCGGCGGAACAGTCGGAACTTGGCTGGCAGTGCTCTTAAGCAAACAGAGCGTACGCTCCATTATGTATTTTCCGTGATGTTATGTTGGTCTCCATTTACATGCTAATCATAAATGCTGAAGTGTTAGATTGGCGAGCTACTTTATAAAATTGAGATGAGGAGATTAGAATGGCAAATATAAAGAATGAGACACATTACAAAATTTTGATTGTAGGAGGGGGCAGTGCCGGAATTACGGTTGCAGCTCGTCTCCTGCGTGAATCTCGCACTCTGAGCGGAAACATTGCCATCATTGACCCTGCCACGAAACATTATTATCAGCCATTATGGACACTTGTAGGAGCTGGCGAAGCTGACAAAACTGTGACACAAAGGGAGGAAGCATCCGTAATTCCGAACGGAGCCGTGTGGGTACAGGATGCGGTTAACACATTTGAGCCCGATGAAAATGTTGTTGTAACAGCATCCGGAAAGAAATTACACTACGAATACCTAGTTGTCGCAGCCGGGATTCAAATTGACTGGCATAAAATCAAAGGTTTAAAAGAGAGTATTGGAAAGAATGGGGTATGTAGTAATTACTCTTATGATTATGTTGATGGCACATGGGAGGCGATCAGAAACTTCAAGGGGGGTACTTCCATTTTCACCAATCCGAACACGCCGGTAAAATGCGGTGGGGCTCCTCAAAAGATTATGTATATGGCAGAAGACTATTTCAGAAAATCAGGAGTTCGCGAGCAATCTTCGGTTATTTTTGTTTCAGGGAACCCATCCATATTCAATGTGAAAAAATATGAACAGGCACTAAATAAAGTAATTGAACGAAAAGAAATAGAGACATATTTTATGCATCATCTTGTTGAAATTGATGGTGACAAGAAGCGAGCGACATTTGAAAACCTGAACACAGAAGAGCGCGTGAATATGCAATATGACATGATACATGTGGTACCACCGATGAGCGCTCCTGATTTTATCAAGAATAGTTCGCTCGCGGCAAGTAATGGGTGGCTGAATGTGGACAAATATACACTTCAGCATCAACACTATGACAATGTATTTGGGATAGGGGATTGTACAAACCTGCCTACGTCGAAAACGGGGGCTGCGATTCGCAAACAAGCGCCCGTGCTTGTGCAAAATTTGCTTCATCGGATGTGTGCCAAACTTATGGTTCATAAATATGACGGCTATACATCATGTCCGCTTGTTACCGGATATGGGCGGCTTATCCTGGCTGAGTTCAATTATGATTTACAGCCGCAAGAAACCTTTCCAATCGATCAATCCCGTGAGAGGTTCAGTATGTATTTATTGAAGAAAAACTTGCTTCCCATTATGTATTGGAACGGAATGCTTAAAGGAAAGATGTAAAAACGTTGATAGCCTTAACAAAACAAAAGTATCCGAGGTGCTTGAAAGGAGAAAGATTTATGCTATTGAAGTATTTTTATGATGAGAAACTGGCTCAAGCTTCATACCTTGTGGGGTGTCAGGCTACCGGTGAAGCGATCATTGTCGATCCGTCACGTAATATAGAACCTTATATAAAAACGGCAAGAGCACATGGTGTGAGGATTGTGGGCGTAACGGAAACACACATCCATGCCGATTTTTTGTCTGGTTCGCTGGAGCTGGCTTCCAGGCTTGAAACGACATTGTATTTGTCTGATGAAGGAAGGCCGGACTGGAAATATGAATACGCAACTGGGTATGACCACGGCTTTCTGAGAAATGGAGATGTATTTGCCATTGGAAATATCCATTTTGAGGTGGTACATACGCCAGGACACACACCTGAGCATATATCGCTGCTCGTAACAGATGGGGGTGCGGAGCCACTTGGCATATTTACCGGGGATTTTATATTTGTCGGTGATGTGGGGCGTCCAGACTTATTAGAAAAAGCCGTAGGGGTACATGGTTCCTCAGAAAAAATGGCACGCATGATGTATCGGTCATTGCAACAATTTAAAAACTTTCCAGATTATTTGCAAGTATGGCCAGGGCATGGTGCGGGCAGTGCCTGTGGTAAAGCGCTAGGTGCGATCCCGTCGTCAACCATCGGCTATGAAAAACGGACAAATTGGGCACTGCAATATAATGATGAAAATCTCTTTGTTGAAGCGCTGTTGGCTGGGCAGCCTGAGGCACCCCCTTATTTTTCAATGATGAAGCGGTTGAATAAAGATGGAGCGCAACAAATCCGAAGGATAGCAGCACCACTCCCAATGGTGGGGTCAATAGATACTGTGCAGGAGTGGACGGAACAGGGAATAGTCTTGGATACGCGTCCGGCCAGTGAATTTGCCACCAAGCATATACGAGGCACAATTAATATTCCATATAATAAATCATTTGTAACGTGGGCGGGGTGGCTGTTGGATTATGACTTGCCTATATATCTTCTGGCAAGCAATGATGATGTTGCAGATATTGTGAAAGATCTCCAGTCCATTGGGTTGGATCGCGTCATAGCAACATTGGATTCATATATCATTGAGCAGGCTGGCGAATCTGATTCACATATTATGAAATATGAAGAAGTGACAATGGACATGATCGATGACGCAATACAAACAGAAAGCATATATGTGCTAGATGTCCGAAGCATGGCCGAATGGAAAGAAGGCCATTTTCCACAAGCTAATCATGTCATGCTTGGCCATTTACAAGAACAGGCACCTAAACTTCCACATGATAAACCAATTTTGGTTTATTGCAAAACCGGAGGAAGATCAGCCATCGCCGCAAGCCTTCTGCAAGTTCATGGTTTTAAAGAAGTACAAAGCCTTGTAGGTGGTTATGAGGAATGGAGGAAACGGAAGAATTTGTGACCCACAGGAATCTTAATGAATGTTTTGATTTTATCATCTATAAGAAAATATTTCCTAACATTGCAAAAGTGCTAATGCTTAGGATGAAGGGGTTTTAAAAAAAGACCGCGTTATTAGGGAATTCAAATAAGATATTTTATGAAAATAAGGAGATTTTATAAGAGAAATGAGTTGGCATGACAATTGCTTATATAAAAGGCAGGATACACAAGCAAACATGAGAAGGAGAGATACTCGATGAAATATAATTTTGACCATGAAATCCATCGACTGGGTACTGCCTGTGAAAAGTGGGATAATCTTGAAAATCAATTTGGCGTAAAGGATGTTATTCCGATGTGGGTGGCGGATATGGATTTTAAGTCTCCGCAACCAGTCATCGATGCATTGGAACAACGTGTGGCCCACGGTGTATATGGCTACATGCTTAGACCGGAATCATATATAGAATCCATTGTTGGTTGGCTGAAAAGAAGACATCGATGGTCCGTTGAGAAAGAATGGATTACCCACAGCCCAGGTGTGATTCCAGCCCTATCGTTGGCGATTCAGTCCTTCACGCAGACAGGGGACAAGATTATTATCCAACCGCCTGTTTACCATCATTTTGCCCGTGTGATCCAAGCGAACGGCCGTGAAATTGTAAACAACCCGCTTAAGCTTGAAAATGGGCGTTATTCAATAGATTTCGAAGACCTAGAGGCAAAGATGGATTCAAAAGTGAAAATGTTGATCCTATGTAGTCCCCATAACCCAATAGGAAGGGTATGGAGCAGAGAAGAATTGACGAGACTGGGGCAGCTTTGTATGAAGCACAATATTCTCGTTGTCGCAGATGAAATTCACTTTGACTTTGTTTATAAAACACATACCCATATTCCTTTTGCCTCTATTTCAGAAGAGTTTGCGAACCATTCTCTTACCTGCATTGCTCCAAGCAAAACTTTTAACCTAATGGGTGTGCAGACGTCAAGTATCATTATTCCAAACCAGCAACTCCGTGAAAGGTATGATCAAGAACTTAATACATTATCCATTGGTTCGCCGAACATATTTGGCGTTGTTGCGTTAGAGGCTGCATACCGCTATGGAGAAGAATGGTTGGATCAGCTCCTTGAATATTTGCAGGGGAATCTGGAGTTCACTCTGAGTTACTTCAGCAAAAACATCCCGCAAATCAAAGTCATTCAGCCTGAAGGCTCATACCTTGTATGGCTTGATTGCCGGGACTTGGGAGTTGAAGAAATGGATCAATTTATGTTGCGCCGAGCAAGGGTTGCAATGAATGAAGGGCAGATCTTCGGTATGGAAGGAGAAGGGTTTATGCGACTTAATATCGCTTGCCCGCGTTCGATGTTGAAAAATGCGTTGGGTGGCATTGAAAAAGCTGTTTCCTCTTTGTGCAAAGCGTAGAATTTTATTTTATTATAAAATTAATACATTATTTCATATAGCGCTATAGCAGAGGAGGATAATATGACAGGCTTTATCGGCATACAACAGTTTATTCAAGATTACGCTGAGAACACGGCAGGAATCCTTGGGCTGGATATAACGGTGCTTGATGAAAAGGGCGTTCGCATTAGCGGAACCGGCTACTATAAAGACCTCATTGGCAAAACGGCTCCGGAAGGCTCCTTTTTCAGAATGATATTGGAAACAGGGGAGCCTGGAGTGGTTTACGATGTAAAAAAAAATGAGTCGCAATGTAGGAGTTGTAAATTCGTGAAACAATGCAAAGAACTCGCGACTATCGGGTTTCCTATTGTAAAGCAAGACAAACCGGTTGGCGTCATCGGCATGATTGGTTTTTCCCTTGAACAAAAGGAGAAAATGATTATAGAATCAGAGAATCTGATACAGTTTTTACGCAATGTTAGTACATTGTTAGTCAATAAATTAGCAATGCTGGACCTTGGTAAAGAACAGGGGTGCAAAATTCAAGAAGATATACCGATACCTACGAAATCTATTACCTTTGAAAACATTCTTGGTAAAGATTCCGGGCTTCAAGATGTTATTAAAAAAGCAAAAAGGATTGTAAACAGCCCATCCACTGTGTTGATTAGGGGAGATAGCGGTACGGGGAAGGAATTATTAGCTAAGGCGATTCATTTTGAAAGCAAGCGCCGAATGCATTCATTTGTAGCAGTTAATTGCGCTGCCATACCTGAAAGCTTGTTAGAAAGTGAATTGTTTGGATACGAGGGCGGATCATTTACTGGCTCAAGGCGGAATGGGAAAATGGGGAAATTCGAATTAGCGCACAACGGAACCATTTTTCTTGATGAAATTGGAGATATGCCGCTTTTCTTGCAGCCAAAGTTATTACGGGTTTTACAGGAAAAAGAGATTGAAAGAATAGGTGGTAATAAAGCAATCGAGATTAATGTACGGGTGATTGCAGCCACTCACCGCAACCTGGAGGAAATGGTGAAAAACGGAACTTTTCGCGAGGATTTATATTATCGTCTCAATGTCCTCCCTCTCCATACCAAACCCTTGAAAGAGCGGCGTGATGATATTGCTTTGTATCTAGAACATTTCATTCATAAACATTGTATGATCATGCAAAGGAGTCCACTGAGACTTGACCCCATGCTGGAGCGATGGCTTATTCGTTATGATTGGCCTGGGAATATACGGCAATTGGAAAATGCCGTAGAATATATGGTCAATATGGCCGAATCGGATATTGTGGGCTTTCAAGATTTACCTGACTATCTCTTTCAACAGGATCATCTCTCTGTTGAGTGCAGTGGATTAAGCTTAGAACAAATGATTTCAGAATACGAAAAGGACGTAATCCAGAGCTATTTCCTGGCTGAAAAATATCGAGATGATAAAGAACAGATTGCCAGGGAACTGCAGATTAGCCTGTCTACTCTATATCGCAAGTTGGAAAAGTATAAATTATGTTAACTTCATCTATTTTACTCAAGTAAAATTAATGCGGGAGAGTGCTTATAGCATTTTCTCGTCTGAATTTGAGAGGAGGGGATAAAAGCGGAAGGTAGAGGTATTTTACTAGTTGACAGAAAATTATAAAAATATTTCAATGAAGAAATTTTTCAAAAGAACAACAAGATGAGCCAGCATACAAATTGTATTTTAACGATGAGTAAAAAGGGGGATACTCTATGGGGAAATTAGAAGCAGAGATTAGTAACACCCTAGAAGAGCGAAATTCAAAAGGATCATTACAAAGGAAGCTGCAATCCAGACATTTAACGATGATGGCTATAGGTGGCGCTATTGGAACTGGTTTGTTTGTATCCAGCGGATCGACGATTAGCACTGCGGGGCCGGGGGGAGCGCTTGCTGCATACATTCTGGTAGGAATCATGGTCTATTTTGTCATGAATAGTTTAGGAGAGCTATCGGCCTTCTTACCGGTCCCAGGGGCCTTTGACATCTATGCCTCAAAGTATATTGATCCTGCGTTAGGCTTTGCGTTAGGTTGGAACTATTGGTATACAACCGCGATAACGGTTCCTGCAGATTTGGTGGCCTCTACTCTTATTATGAAGTATTGGTTTCCGGACTCACCTTCTATATTGTGGAGTGCACTATTTCTGGGTTTGTTGCTAATCTTAAATGTTTTATCAGTCAAGGCATATGGGGAAAGTGAATACTGGTTTGCCGGCATTAAGGTCATCTCGATCATCGTATTTCTCGTTATTGGGGTTGCCATGATTTTTGGAATTATGGGAGGACATGCGGTCGGGTTCAGTAACTATACCCAAGGAGATGCTCCTTTCCATGGCGGGCTTGTATCTATCTTTAGTGTAGTGCTCATCGCGGGCTTTGCGTTCCAGGGAACTGAGGTGATTGCAACGGCAGCCGGTGAAACCGAAAATCCATCGAAAAACGTACCGAAAGCGATTCGGTCAATCTTCTGGCGAATCCTTATTTTCTACGTGCTGACGATCTTTATTATCGGTTTGATTATTCCTTATACGGATCCAAACCTGCTTAAATCAGGCGTTCAAAATGTATCTATCAGCCCCTTCACTCTAGTTCTTCAGAGAGCTGGGTTGGCATTTGCTGCGTCCGTCATGAATGCAGTGCTTCTTACATCTGTTTTATCCGCAGCAAATTCAGCAATGTATGCTTCTTCACGTATGCTATGGGCACTAGCGAAAGAAGGAAAGGCACCACGAATCTTTGCAAGGCTTAACAGGAGGGGAATTCCCATGTGGGCCCTTTGTACAACTGCTTTTATAGGACTTGCCTCTTTTTTGGCTTCCCTTTTTGGAAATGGTTCAGTTTTTATTTGGTTGGTAAATGCTTCAGCCCTTACCGGATTTATCAAATGGTTCGGGATTGCCGTTAGTCATTACCGCTTCCGTAAGGCCTATGTAGCCCAAGGCAGAGATCTAAATGAATTGCCGTTTAAAGCCAAATGGTACCCGCTGGGCCCAGTTATCACGCTGTTATTTTTTGTGGTTTTCATTTTTGGGCAGACTCTTTTTTACGGAGATCAAATTAGCTGGGCGGAAATTATAGCGACGTATATAGGTCTTCCTATTTTCTTGCTTCTCTGGCTTGGTTATAAAATCATTAAGAAAACAAAAATGGTTCCACTAATGGAGTGTGATTTTGAGCGCAAAGAATAAGAGGGAAGGCTTGTGTTGAATGTAAGCGTTTAATTTTAAGGGAAATTAAATTCAATTCCGTTTTTTAATAGGATTTTAAAAAAAAGAGGTGGTTTATATGATAAAAGAAACAATCATAACCAATGAAGCTCCCAAGGCTATCGGTCCTTATTCACAAGGTATTAAGGCAGGAAATGTAGTGTATACTTCAGGGCAGCTTCCAATTCAGACTGAAACTGGAGAAATGCCTGATAATATTGAGGAGCAAACAAGGGTGTCATTGGAGAATCTTAAGAAAGTGATAGAAGCGGCGGGATCAAGCTTACAGCAGGTAATAAAAACAACGGTTTTTTTAAGTGATATGAATCACTTTGCCGTGATGAATCAAGTATATGGAGAGTTTTTCCCTGATAATTATCCGGCAAGAAGTGCGGTTGAAGTTGCTCGTTTACCTAAAGATGCTTTTATTGAAATAGAAGCGGTGGCTATTATTTAATTATATATAATTGAAAAGGGAAGATTGATATTCAATTTTCTTTAATGTAATATGGCTAGTCTTAAACAGAAAATATCAAGAGGAGTTTTAAAAATGAATTTAGCACAATTTCCTAGACAGCGATATACACCAACAGATACACCCATTGAGAAATTACATCATTTTTCCGAAGTTCTTGGTGGTCCTTCTATTTATCTTAAACGAGACGATATGCTTGGTCTGACGGCTGGGGGAAATAAAACAAGAAAACTGGAATTCCTTGTTGCCGATGCATTGGAAAAAGGCGCGGATACGTTGATTACATGTGGAGGCATTCAATCAAATCATTGCCGCTTGACAATAGCTGCTGCCGTTAAAGAGAAAATGAAATGCATCCTTGTGTTGGAAGAGGGACTTTCAAAAAATTCAGAGCCGGATTTTAACGGCAACTATTTTCTCTATCATTTATTGGGGGCTGACCAAATTATAGTTGTCCCTAATGGAGCGGACTTAATGCAAGAAATGCAGAAAGTGGCTAAAGAGGTATCAGAGAAAGGACATAGCCCGTACATCATTCCGGTTGGGGGATCGAATGTCATTGGTGCAACGGGATATGTTGCATGCGCACAGGAGATCTTGGCACAGTCCTTTGACCAAGGGATTGATTTGAAAGCAGTTATTTGTGTAAGTGGCAGCGGTGGAATGCATGCTGGTTTGGTGGCCGGATTTCATGGAAACCAAAGTGGAATATCAGTAATTGGAATAAACGTAAGCAGAGGAAAAGCAGAACAAGAAGAGAAAGTTTATCAGCTAGTTAAAGAAACTTTAGCACACATCGGCATTTCAAATGCAATTCCTCGTGAGGCTGTTACGTGCATTGATGAGTATGTCGGACCGGGTTATGCTTTGCCTACACCTGAAATGGTGGAAGCAGTCAAGCTAATGGCAAGAACGGAAGGGATTTTGCTGGATCCAGTATATACGGGTAAAGCGGCAGCGGGACTCATCGATTTAATACAAAAAGGCACCTTTAAGCCTGAGGATAACATTCTATTTGTTCACTCTGGTGGAGCTTCATCGTTATACGCCAATACTTCTCTCTTTAATTGAAATTTGATTATGATATGGCGATAGTGTGAATCAAAAAACAATAAAATAGAAGGCAAAGGAGCTTCTGATTCTAAGATGGATTTATTTGAAAGAGATATATAGAATCAGCCCCATGGAGCCATACCAAATAGTATATGAATGAAATTCATCTGATTTGGTACAGACTTTAACAATGCTTTCTCCTGCTGTGGGATAGAATATGATGAAAATTTCCGCCTCATTAGAATCATAGTTTTTAAGAAAACATTAACCATACATGTCCTTTCCTTCCGCATATTCAGTTTTTTTCAGTCGCTGGTTCAATACCAGCGACTTGGAAAGGAAAAGCTCCATTTGGCTAAGCAGCTTCCAGCTTAACCAAATGGAGCTTTTTAAATCAATGTATGGAAACGAATTTAATCCTCAATTCCTCTTCCGTTACTTCGATCTTTCCTTTCAAATCTTCAGCCAGTAATACATAACTTTTCACGCCAATGAATTCTGAATGTGATATTAAAAAGAATTTTGTTCCTTTTTTATACGCAGAAGGAACATCTTCAATCAACTTAAACATTTTCATCCTTTTTCCACCTTGGATATCATAAATTCGTAACGCGTGTATTCATAACTGCTTTTGTAGTAGACGTAATAGCATTGAACAAGTTGAAAAGGATTGGTCACTACTAAGATAGAACTTCTTCTTTTCACTTTTTATATCATTGATATTTATGAGAGGTCAACTATTATTACAGGTAGATACAAGAAGCAGCTGGCATTGTCATTTGTTTGCGAATTAAGAGTATTCCTAACTTTCTGTGGAATTGCCTATCGTTGAATGTTAAAATTCAGTTGGAAAACAGTGTTTCATGATACATAAGAAAGAGAAAAGTGAAGGCAATCAATTTGTTATTTCTCTATTGAAAAAGCTCTCAAAAAGTGATTTTGGAAGGTGTGGAAATATTGAAACCAATCATATTTGATGTTGATACTGGGATTGATGATGCCATGGCAATGGCATATGCTTTAAATTCTCCGGAATTGGAAGTGCTCGGATTCACCACTTGCTTCGGTAACGTGCCCGTTGTTGAATCGACCCGCAATACACTTGCTGTTTTGGAGAAATTAAACAGGCGTATTCCGGTTTTTGAAGGTGCTGACCAAACTTTGGTGCGCGGAAGGAAGAAGAAATATCCGAAACATGTTCATGGGGAAGACGGGTTAGGAAATACTCTCCAGTTTGAACCAACCATCAAAGCATCACAAGGAAATGCAGCAGATTTCATTATCGATCAAGTGAAAAGCAGACCGCATGAAATTACGATTATTGCAGTTGGACCACTGACTAACATCGCATTGGCGATTAAAAAATCCCCAACGATCATGTCCTTAGTAAAAGAAGTCGTTATTATGGGCGGTGCCGTAAACGTACCAGGAAATGTAACGCCCTATGCTGAAGCGAACATAATATCAGATCCTGAAGCAGCTGATCAGGTATTTGCTTCAGGACTGCCAATCACCCTAGTGGGGCTTGATGTGACACTCCAAACATATTTGTTGAAATCGAATCTTGATGATTGGCGTGCCACTGGTAAGGAAAGCGCCAAATTTTTAGCGGAAATGACCGATTATTATATGAAAGCATATGAAAACTCCCACCCAGGATTGGGCGGTTGCGCCCTTCACGATCCGCTTGCTGTCGGGGTTGCGATTGATTCAAGTTTTGTGAATACAGAATGGATGAACGTCAAGGTGGTAACAGAGGGTGAGGAAACAGGCAGGACAATTGGTCAAGAGGATGGCGAACCTAGAATCCGCGTCTGTACGAATGTGGAAAGTGCTCGGTTTTTGAAACATTTTTTGGAACGGGTTATTTGATCAAGCAACATAATTGAATCATGTATTAAGTATAATTGATATACCGATTCCCGCTATATGACGTATTCTTGCTGTAGCTGAAGTGAGTGATTGGCCGAAAAAAGCGGAGTCAGGACAATATATCTTTGCAAAAAAATGTCCCCTATTCATTCGGATGTCCATTTTTGAATGATTTGGGATTGAATCAATTATAAAGGCGAACAGTATGGAAACATTTGATTTTCAGACTTTAATCAAACGTTTGATTAATTTCCTAGAAAAGAAGTTCTAAAGTCACTATTATTATGGTGTAAACCATATTATTGGATAATGGTTCAAAAATATTGGGTATAAGGAACCTTTTTTACCATAAAAAAGTAAAAAGTTAAAAATTAATTAAAAAAAGGGTTTAAATATTTGGGGAAACAGGTACATAGACTTTCATAATGCCATATTTAGGTTTTTTTCCATAATCATAATTTACCATTTTTCGACTTTGCGCTTATTTATATGGCAGAAAATGTATGGTTCTATTAAAATGTACTATATAAGATAAAAGGAGGATTTTTTCTATGTCACAAATTCGTGTAACACCTTCAGAACTGAAAGATGTAGCTAGACAATATGATAATGAGAGCCAACAAGTAACGGATATGATTGGTCGTTTAGATAGAATGAGAGATCATTTAACTGGTATTTGGGAAGGTTCTTCCAGTGAGGCTTTCGTAGGTCAGTACGAAGAATTAAAGCCCTCATTCATGGATATGGCTCGTTTGTTGAATGAAGTTTCTCAACAATTGAATAAATCAGCTCAAATCCTTGAAGACACAGATAATCAGATTGCTAGTCAAATTCGCGGATAATCATTAGGTCAATGAGATAAAGAATTTTCTAGGAAAAAGCGCCGCGACTCTTTATGAAGATCGTGGTGTTTTTTTGCTTTAAAAGAGGTGGTTTCCATATATATTCAACTGACGATCGATTTAAACAGGTATACAGGGGAAGTGTTTGATTTGCAAGTGTCGAATTACCGCTCCATCAAGAAGGTTGTGGAAATAATATGGCAGGTAAAGGATATTGCCAGTGCACCTAAAGAAGGCTATTGGGTGCGGGTCCAGAATAAAGAGTTCGTATGTTCAGGTTATGAAACCCTGCTTGATAGCGGAATTACGACGGGGGACCGCCTTGAGATCCTCTAATGGATTAAGTGTGGACTCTTTATAGGAAAAAAGTCTAAAGCCCTTTAGCAGGGGTAAAGGAGTTACATAAAATGGATGAGAAAAAATCCTCATATCTGGAGAAAAAAACAGAAGCTGCAATGATGAAGGATGATAAGGGGCATTCGTTCGTTTTCCAACGGGCAAAACTATCGATGCAGGACCCACTGGAATTACAGCTTATTCATGAAGCGGATGATGCTCTCCAGAAACATATAGAAGTGACAGAGGACGAGGTGCAGATCAGAGTAAATCCACCAGCCTCTTTTTTTGTTTTTTCCAAAGCTAAAGATAAAAATCCATTGAGTAGATGGTTATCGTCTTATCAAATCTTGAAGAAAATCAGGAATCATGAATTGAGTCGCCTGCAACTAGTCGTCTGTCCAGAAAATATCGTTTTTGATTCAAGCTTGGCCCCATATTTCCTGCATTATGGCGTAAAAGACAGTTTGCCTCCTTATGAGCATGATCAAGATGAGCTATTTAAAGAAACGAAGGCAACGATTTCGGCGCTTGTGGATGGGCAGTATACATTCGAAGAGTATTTGCTTTACCATAAAACACTAAAACTATCGAACGAATCACAAAGTATATTGGCATCGGGGACTTGGGATGAACTTTCTACTCTCATTCAAACTCGGATAGAAGCTTTAGAGAAGGAAGAAAAAGCATTTGTGCATATCCCTGAAAAGAAATGGAAAACGGGCCGTTATACACTTTGGGGTACGGTGATCGTTCTAGTGCCACTGCTGTTGTTCACGATTTACACACTATTCTTCTCCCAACCTAAGCAGGAGGCATATGTAGAAAGCGGTGAAAGCTTCTTAAAACAAAAATATAGTGAAGTCATTGACCGTTTGGAAAACTATGATCCGAAAAAAATGCCGTATGTCGTTCAGTATGAACTGGCGAAGTCCTACGTCACCTATGAACCGTTGGAGGGAGTAGCTAGGAAAAATGTAGAAAATGCAATCACATTGCAAACGGATAGTCAGTATCTCCTATATTGGATTTATATAGGAAGGGGCATGAGTGAGGACGCGATCGATTTGGCGAGAATCATGGAGGATCGCGAATTGATTATGTATGGGCTGGTAAACCAGAAAGAACAGTTAAAGTTGGACGATAAACTTTCTGGGGAAGAAAAGGAAACACAAATTAAAGAAATCGATACAGAGTTGTCCGAATATGAAAAGGAAATAAAGGAATTGCAAAAGCAAATGGAGGAACAGGAAGATCAAAACCAGCCTGCAACAGAGTCCAATATAGAGGATAAAGGCGCAGCGGAAGCAAAACCTGCTGTAAAAGAAAAAGCGGAAAAGGAATCTGCTTCTAAGGATTCCTCCAATAAATCATCTGAAGAAAAAGAGAAAAGCAAAGAGTGAGCATTGTGCCTTTTGCGGAGGTGAGATTTAATGAGTTTATTATGGATTTATTCTAAGGAGACCTACCAATCCTATACGATCAAGGATGATCATAACGGTCCAATTACGATTGGGCCATCAAAACAGGATACGATCACGGTTTATTCGATTCCCTTTGAACATGGTCCCATCAAGCTGAAAAAACATGAAGGACTTGATGGATATGAGGTGTATAGAGAGGACAAGAAGCTTGGCGATGTAAAGCCATTCCAAAGCTTCACCTTTCATGAAGGAGAAGAAACGGTCGAGATTTTTTATACAGCAGGGGAATTGGAAGAAAGCCTCTATTATATAGGCAATTTGAAAGAAATCAATTTATCGGCCAAGGTGGGAGCGACTATCCGTAAAGAAGGACCAGTTTCCGGCAATGGATTTTCCTTTTTGCTTCATAAAGGGCAGTGGCTTCTCATGCCAAAGGAAAATAGCACGATATTCCTGAATGGTGAAAGGGTGACGAAGCCTGTTCCCATTCAAAATGGTGATCTGATTTGCTGGCCGAATATGGCGCTGAGGTTGGTTGAAGGCGACTTATTGATGATTCACTGTGCCGAGAGTTATGAAACCTCTTTATCTAAAATGAAGAAGCCAATCTCTGAAATGAAAAAAAACTATCCCCAATATCGCAGGACACCAAGGATGATCTACGAATTGCCGGATGAGAAAGTGACAATATCTTTTCCGAGCCAGGAATCGGAAGATAATAATAGAGGGTTATGGCTAATCCTTATGCCGCCTTTAATGATGTTAATCGTCATGGGGGTCATCACGGTCATTCAGCCTCGGGGCATTTTCATCATCATATCGATTGTGATGTTCACAACGACTTTAGTTACCTCGACGGTACAATATTTTAAAGACAAAAAGAAGCAAAAATCCAGAGAAGAAAAACGTCAACGTGTATATACCAGGTATCTAGAGCAGAAGAGGGAAGAGTTGCAAGAGCTGTCTGAAAAACAAAAGGATGTGCTGTTCTATCATTACCCTTCCTTTGAAAGGATGAAGCTTCTAACTGATAGTATTAGCGACCGTATATGGGAGCGAACTTTGGAAAGTGAAGATGCCCTGCACTTTAAGATCGGAACGGCGACCATACCCTCAAGTTATGAGGTATCGGTAAATAGCAGCGATATGTCCAATCGGGATATAGATGATTTACTTGAGCAGTCGCAAGAACTTGTGGATGTATACAAAAACCTGGATGATCTTCCGTTATCCATCGATTTATCAAGCGGATCGATGGGCCTGGTCGGAAAGGAGTCGATTGTTAAACGGGAGCTGCAACAATTGATTGGGCAGCTGGCCTTTTTTCATAGTTATCATGATGTTCGATTTGTGGCCATTTTTCCGGAAAAGGATTACCAAGAATGGGAATGGATGAAATGGCTCCCTCATTTTCAATTGCCGCATGTCTATGCAAAAGGCTTTATATATAATGAGCAATCACGTGACCAGCTACTGACATCGATTTATCAGCTATTGAGGGAAAGAGATTTGGATGAGAACAAAGGGAAAGTGAGATTCACTCCCCATTTTGTCTTTATTGTCACGGATCGTAATTTAATTGCGGAGCATGTCATATTGGAATATTTAGAAGGTAAAACAGACGATTTAGGTATCTCGACGATTTTTGCAGCGGATGCAAAAGAAAGTTTGACTGAAAATGTCCATACGCTTGTGAAGTATATAAATGATCTTGAAGGTGAAATTCTCATTCAGCAAACGAAGGCCGTACATACTCCTTTTAAACTTGATGCCCATTCAAAAGAAGGGAATGAGCGCTATGCACGTACGCTGCGCTCACTAGATCATCAAAAAGGCATGAACAATTCCATACCGGAAACGGTATCATTTCTGGAATTATTGAAAGTACGTGAAGTGGAAGATCTGCCTATTAGCCAGAACTGGCGGACCAATCAGTCTTCCAAATCCTTGGCAGTTCCCATTGGATTGAAAGGGAAAACGGATAGGGTTGAATTGAACTTGCATGAAAAGGCGCATGGCCCCCATGGATTGGTTGCTGGAACGACAGGTTCGGGGAAGAGTGAATTACTGCAAACCTACATCCTATCATTAGCCGTTCATTATCATCCACATGAAGTTGCCTTTTTGCTCATTGATTATAAAGGTGGGGGAATGGCACAGCCATTCAGGCAGATTCCGCATCTGCTCGGAGTCATTACGAATATTGAGGGAAGCAAGAACTTCAGTGCCAGGGCACTAGCCTCCATCAATAGTGAATTGAAGAAACGCCAGCGCTTGTTCGATCGATATGAAGTCAACCATATCAATGATTACACGGACTTATACAAAGAAGGCAAAGCGGATGAACCGTTACCGCATTTATTTTTGATATCAGATGAGTTTGCGGAACTTAAAAACGAAGAACCAGATTTCATCCGTGAATTAGTGAGTACGGCGCGTATTGGACGGAGCTTGGGAGTTCATTTAATTCTGGCTACACAAAAGCCAGGCGGTGTAATTGATAACCAGATTTGGAGCAATGCCCGTTTTAAAATTTCCTTGAAAGTGCAGGATGCCAATGATAGTAAGGAAATTCTTAAAAATAGCGATGCGGCAAATATTACTGTCACCGGACGGGGATATTTACAGGTAGGAAATAACGAGGTGTACGAATTGTTCCAGTCTGCGTGGAGCGGTGCACCATATTTAGAGGATACGGTTGGATCTGAGGATGAAGTGGCACTTGTCACAGACCTCGGCCTTGTTCAAATCTCAAATGTATCGGAACAGATCACTAATAAGAGAAAAGAAAAGATTAGTGAAATTGAAGCCGTGGCAGATCGAATTGTGGCGACACAGGAAGTAATGGAGATTAAGAAGTTGGCAAGCCCGTGGCTGCCCCCTCTTTCAGATCGTTTATCGAGAAACGCTGAAAGAAGCTTGACAAGCAATCAATTCCACTTGGGAATGAAGGATGAGCCCGAATTGCAGAGCCAGACAAATTATGTATATAACTGGATTGATGATGGGAATGTTGGGGTTTTTGGTTCTTCCGGATACGGCAAGTCAACCACCGTTTTGACACTCCTCTTTAGTTTTGCAGATCAATTCAGTCCAAAAGAGCTGCATTATTATATTTTCGATTTCGGGAATAGTGCTCTATTGCCAATGCGACAGCTGCCTCATACAGGGGAATACTTTAGGTTCGATGAGATAAGGAAAATTGAAAAATTCATGTTATTCATGAAGGCGGAAATGGAAAGGCGTAAGCAGCTTTTTTCAGAAAAGGAGCTTAGTAACATTAAGCTTTATAATGCATTAGTGGAAGAAAAATTGCCGATTATTTATATCGTGGTCGACAATTTCGACTTAGTGAAGGATGAGATGCAGGACCTGGAAGCGCAATTTGTTCAGTTTGCACGTGATGGACAATCACTTGGAATATTCATGATTTTAACGGCAACGAGAATCAATGCGATTCGCCAGCCGTTAATGAATAGTCTTAAGACGAAAATCGTCCATTACTTAATGGACAGTTCGGAACAATATTCAGTTCTGGGGAGAACCCCTTATGAAAATGAACCTGTTCCGGGTAGGGCGTTGGTGAAAAAGGACCAAACCTATCTCACGCAGGTTTATCTACCAGCCGATGGTGCGGATGATATAGCCGTTTTGGAAGAAATGAAACAAGCCGTGGCAGAACATAAGGTTAAATATAAGGAAACAGCCAAACCGCCGGCGATTCCGATGTTACCGGCACGTCTTGATTCCAGCAGCTTCAAGCGTTATTGCTCACAAGCCATTAAGAAGGATTCCATTCCAATCGGGCTTTCAGAGGAAAGTGTTGCACCTGTTTTCGTGGAGTTGAATTCCAATCCATTCCTGCTTGTCGTAGGACAGTCACGTAAAGGGAAAACGAATGTCCTTAAAGTGCTCTTGGAATCGTTGCTTACACAGGCAATTGGGGAAGTTGGTTTATTTGACGGAGTTGACCGTGGCCTATCTTCTTATGCTTTAGAGGAGAAGGTGAGCTATTTGGAAACAAAAGATCAGATAACCGAATGGCTCGATCATATCACTGAAATATTTGAAGAACGTGAACGAAGTTATCTAGCGGCATTGGAAATGAAACCGATGAAGCAACTGGAATTCCCACAGATCATGTTTGTCATAGATAGCATTTCAAGGATCCAGCAAACGATAGATGGCAGGATTCAAGATAGGATCAGCGGTTTGATGAAACAGTACAGCCATCTAGGCTTTAGTCTGATTGTCGCTGGAAATGCCAACGACTTCACGAAGGGGTATGATTCTTTGACAACCGAACTGAAACAAGTCAGACAGGCTGTTTTGCTTCTTAAAAAATCGGACCAAAGCTTGTATACCCTCTCCTATTCCAGAAAAGAAGAAGAAATACAGCCGGGTTACGGATACTTTGTGCTGAATGGCCAGGAGAGTAAAATCCAAATACCACTAAGTGAAGAAAGAAGGAGAGTGCAAGAGAGTGTCTGAAAAAATAAAACCGATGCTATTAATCGGTAAAATACTGGTGATCTTAGCGCTGCCAATCTTGTTTTTTTCTTATATTGGCCAAAATCCAATGAAAAAGACAGAAACGGCTTCTCGTGAAATCGCCATTGTAAATGAAGATAATGGCACTGAATTTAATAATAATCCTATTTTCGTGGGCTCAGAGCTTGTTACAACATTGGACAAGGATTCTGAATATGAGTGGTTTGTGGTTAATAGAAGTACGGCGGAAAGTGGACTTGCAAATGAAAAGTATGATGCAGTTATATATTTTCCATCCGATTTTTCAGAGAATATTTATACGTTCGATGATGAACAGCCTGTCAAGGCAGGGATAAAGTACAAGGTACAACCTAGTTTGAATGCAGAGAACATGGAAAAGGTACAAAAGGAATTAGAGAAGACGAAGAGTAAAATGAATAAGCATATTTCAACACAGTATTGGAGCTATGTTTCCCAATCGGTCGAGGACATCCGTAAGAAGTTCGATAATGTCCTTGCTAAAGAAATCGCTTTTCAAAACACGATGTATGAGTTTTATACTCCAAGCTCGGAAAGCCTTGCCGGCGAAATCAAGCAGCATAAGGACATGCTTGAAGGAGTCTTTGCCCAAACGAAGGATGCTGGCAAAACGAGTAATGAAACAATGGATGAAATAGGGAACACCAAGACTCAAATGGCTTCTTTTGTAGAAGATGTAGTTTCTTTCGAGGAATATCAAAAATCTCAAAGTATTCTTTTTGAGAAGGCTTCGGCTCAGAATCAGCACCTTGTCAACGAGAGTGTTCAATCTTATGACAAGGTGCTGAATGAGGGGAACCAGTCGTTACCGGAGATTCAGCAAGGGATGAATACGAAATACAGCCTTAATGATCAAGGCATTAGTGAGAATGTTGGAATCATGCAGCAGAAACTCGATTCCAGCAGTAATGAATTGGAACAATTTTCAACAAGCATGAAAGACAAACAAGTAGAACAAATTACGAAAATCACCCAAGATCAACAAAGCTCGATTGAACAATTGAAACAATCTGAAGAGGCGGGTCTTGATAACCTTCAGTCTACCTTGCTTGTGCAAAGAGGAAATCTTGCAAGCAGCTCAGGTGATGGGGAGGTTATTGGTGAAGGAACGAAGCCTATAGAAGATATTGAAACGGAAACGGGCAAAGGTGAATCGGTTGCTGCACCTGAAAAGAAGGACCCGATTGATGAACTGTCGCTACAGGTACTGCTGGAACAAATCAATGGGATCAACACGGCACTTCAAGGTTTGGTGCCAGCAGAAGGAAGTGAAGGTGCTGCTGAACAAATCAACATCCTTACAGCAGAACTCCAAACGGAAATCAATAATCTCAGCGGAACGGTAAACGGCAGGACAGGAAATTATAACCAAGTGATAACTGAGTTTAATACACTGGTAGATTCATATAATGATCTGCTGGCGCAGTTTACGCAATTACAAGCTGATTATAATGAACTCGGCACGAATTATAAGGATTTAGGTGACCAATGGAAAAAGTCACAGGAAGATATTCAAAAATTACAGGACATCCAGAGTATGACAATCGATGAGGCCATTGCAGAAATCAAGACTCTCGAACGGTCACTTCTTGAAAAAGTGGGGGGAGAAAGGCGAGCGGTGCTGGTGAGGGCCTTTGAGAATCCTATCACCAACCAGGATTCAACTACCCTCCTTGCCTATTACGGTTCTCTCTCATCTTATGGTGAATTGGCTGAAAGAGTCACGGAAGCAAATGTAGATAAGGTATTTGCAGCCAATATAAAAGAATTGGAAAACTTGAAAAATGGGGTTTCCGGAAACGTAGATGAAGAAGCGAAACTCGTTAAAGCCAGCTTAGCAGGAGTCAATGAGAACTTCGGCATGTTCTCAGATTCCATTAAGGGTTATATGAAAGAATATGATGCTAACGTTGAAACGGGACAGAAAGCCACTTTAGCTGAATTAGCGGCAATTACCGGGAAGGCTCAAGAAGTGTCTTCCAATTTGTCAGATCATATGGAAGTTCCTGAAATGGAAGCTGAACCTCCAGTTAATCTTGATGGAGAAATGTTTGTATCACTTCAAGACAATACGGCAACAACTGTCGGCTTCATTTCCGAACTTGTCAATTCTGTAGCGGAACGACAGGACACGGTCACGAAGGATACAGCGGACCTGCAAGCGAAAGTGGGGTCAGTACAGGAAAGGGCCGATCAGCTTAATGACAATTGGTCCCAAAATGTAGACTCAACCGAAAGAATCAAGACGGACGTATATAGTGTCTTGAACAACACTCTAGTCGATGATCAGCAGAACGGGTATGTGTACGAATATTTAGCGAATCCCATACAAATCAGCGGGGAAGTCCTTCATCAGGAAAAGGTTAATATCCCGCCGATCGTCATGTTGGTGATCATACTCATTTCTGGGTTATTGATCGGTTTCTTCCTGCATCATTATGAAACCATCCCGATGATGGTCCATGCGGCCTTGTTTACCTTATTGAACCTGATCGTAGGTTTAATCATCAGCATGTATGGTTTGAAAATCTATCCGTTGGGAGATATGCAGGAGATTAAATGGACCGTTTTCACCGTCTTGCTTTTATTCTTCTGTTCAGCGTTTACCCGACTTGCCTTCTCGATTGGGCCGTTTGTCGGTGCTATCCTGGTGATTGGTTTGATCAGTTTCTTTACCATTCCATTATTGGATTTAATCATGCCTAATTTCAATGTAGACCACCCGGTTGCGGACGTATACATGTCCATTCAATTCGGTAATCAGTCGGCATTCATTCCGGCTAGTATCATCTTGATTGTACTGACGCTTATTGCAACGATCATTCCATATATAGTGAAGCGTCTTACAGAAAGAAGAGCAATGGCCCATGAAGTGGAATAAATACGTAATGCCTGTCTTACTCATCCTGTTTTTTAGCCATGCACCTAATGGCGGGGCGGAAGAGGAACCCATGGTAGAGCCCAATGAATATCAAGAAAGGGATATTGATATTCAAACGGAGTATTTCCATGAAGAAGGATTGTTGGAACAGAAGCGCAAACTGCCTGAAGAACAAAAGGACCTCACTTTTGAAAGAGGGAAATATGATGCCGTTGACTCGGTGAAGGACTCACTGTTTCTGTCCCCGGTAACGGAGAATCAGAATAATACCATTGCTTCAAAATCAGAACAGCTTGGGTTATTCTCGGAAGTGGCCATTCGAACGAGAAGCGAAGAAGAAACAGAGCCTTCCCTTAATTTTGACCTGACGATATTGCTCGGCATCGTTTTGGCACTTTTGGTCGTTTGTTTGTTTTTTATCCTTATCCCGAAAATGGGGAAGTTAAACGGAGATGTTAAACGAAAATGAAAACAGCCCGATTCCTAAGTCAGGAATCGGGCTGTTTTGCTACATATCCATAACGGTTTTAATAAGCCCTAAAAGAAAGGCGGCTACGAAGGTCAAAATGAAGAATTTTTTATACATGATCAGTACCTCTTATATCTTATGAGTGGATTGCATCATTTTAGCATAAACAAGACGGAAAGGAAGTTTCCTTAAAATGTACAGATCGGTTGGGTGTGGCTTCATTGCCCTGATGACCGGTGCGGGAAAAGGAAAAGGATGCGCCAATTAATTTTGGCGCATCCTCCTATCGTGTTATTTGAACAAGTCAGGATAAACAGTTTTTGCTGCGAGTTCAACAGCTTCCCCGATCCTTGGACCAGGACGTGACATGACATTTTCATCAAGCAAATGGACGTCATCGTTCTTCACCGCATCGATATCTTCCCAGCCCTTACGAGATTTAATTTCACCAACGGCATCATCTGAATACGTGGCGGTGGTGATGATGGATTCAGGGTTCCTTTTGACGATTTCTTCATCGGATACTTTAACCCAGCCTTTTTGGTCATCAAAGATGTTTTTTATTCCGGCAGTGTTCAGGATTTCATTTTGGAAGGTATCCGATCCTGTTGTATAGATTTCCGGAGCAGGGCTAATTTCAAAGTATGTTTGTTCCTTTTCATCTAAAGTTTTCACTTTTTCTTCGACACTTGTAATTTGGGATTTGATATCTTTCACTAATTCATCCCCTTTTTCGGCAACACCCATCACTTTAGCAATCTGCCCGATATCACCATAGACATCATCGAAATTTGCCGCAGATTTAATGATGAATACAGGGATGCCGGCATCTTCGAGTGGTTTCAGTGCCGTTTCATCACCAATGGTATAGGCAATGATGGCATCAGGTTTCAAGGCAATGATTTTTTCTGCATTTATATTAACAGAGTCTGAAACATGTTCGATATCCTTCGCTTCCTTTGGATAATTATCGAAGTCTGTCACGCCAACGACTTTATCACCCTGTTCAAGGGCAAATAAAATTTCCGTATTGCTTGGCTGTAGTGAAACGACCTTTTCCGGGATTTTCTCGAATTTTATTTTCTTACCAGTATCATCCGTAACGGTATAATCCTTGATTTCTTCGCCTTTTTTAGTCTCTTTATTATCCTTTGCGGATTGATCATCGTTCACTCCGCATCCGGTAAGGAAAAGCGTAAGCATCAGCATGGAAATCCAACTGAATCGTAGGGTTCTCTTCATTATTTATTCCTCCGTTTTCTTTTTCATGGGTTTGGTTGGGTATGATTTACTTATAAAAGGAATCTCCTCGATCCCCTGTTGCTTATTTACGTAGACTGCCATCACGAATAATACATTTGCAAGCAAGTGAGCGTAATCAAAAAGTATTCCTGGAATTTCCTTTTCCAGACTTACCTTGTGTAAAGCTCGCACGGACTTTTTGGCCTCACTGCGGCAAGTATGCAAAGTACATGCTGCGGTTGATCCTTGTGGAAGGACGAATGTTTCGATTCGATCCTTCACTTCAGCGACATACCGGTCGTAGATTGCACTTAAACGGTCGAGATCATCGCCGGTAATGGCTAATTCCCCACGGACTGAACCATTTAAATGGGAAGCCATGGGCAACAATTCCATTAAGTCACGGTATACATCGGGGACGTCCTCAGTTAGCGAGGCGGCCAAGCCGATTTGTGTCGTCAATGAGTCTGTGCGGATTTCAAAATCGACGGTCGATACGGACTCACGCATGTATGGGTAGCATAAAAAACGAAAGTCCTTCTTTGTCATAAATCTTCCTCCTTTTACGTATTGGGTGAATGACCTCCGTATTGCTTTTCCCTGCAAGACAAATAGCCGACCAAGAGTTTTGGTCGGCTTCGGGCATCTATGTATCTGTAGTAGAAAAGAGATGGGAGAGCCGTACAATCTCCTATCTTCCGAAGAGCATAATACGATGAAAAAAGGCAGGTCTCCTGGCTTGTGCGTCATTTTACTCTAAGAACCTTCCCATTTGGGTTAAATGGACGGTAATCGGCGTGCGATTACATCCTCAAATAGTGGTATGCATTTTATTTCATTAGCACTTACAGTTGCGGAAACAGCTTCGGTTTTAAACCGAATTCCCTATTAAACTGACAATGCAGCACCTTTTTCTGCAAGGTTCATATTCACTTAGCAACAGTTTACCATACCTTTTTCAATAGACCGCATTAATATTTTTTAGACAAATTCGTTTATGGTTTACTGAATATCTAGTAAACTTACAATGTAAGGTTTAATTGGAGCTTAATGTAAAATCTTCGATATAGAAAAGGTATGAAATAATAGTGTTAATGTGAATCTGTGAATCCCGGGAGGTAGAGAATGATTTATAAGCAGGTCAATCAAAAACTGGAAATGGTTCTGGGGAATATCGAAAAGGTGATTATCGGAAAACGGGATATAGCAGAACTAAGTATCGTGGCACTCCTTTCCGGTGGACATGTCTTATTGGAGGATGTTCCGGGCGTGGGGAAGACAGTCATGGTAAGGGCACTGGCAAAATCTATAGGTGCAAGCTTTAAGCGAATTCAATTCACACCTGATTTACTTCCTTCTGATGTTACTGGTGTTTCGATCTTCAATCCTAAGGAACAAGAATTCATTTTTAGGCCGGGTCCGATAATGGGACATATTATTTTAGCCGATGAAATTAACCGGACCTCGCCGAAAACTCAGTCTGCATTGCTTGAAGCCATGGAAGAGGCAAGTGTGACGATTGATGGTGTCACAAGGCGATTGGAGAAGCCGTTCTTCGTAATGGCGACACAAAATCCGATTGAGTACGAGGGAACATATCCGCTTCCGGAGGCTCAATTGGATAGATTCCTATTAAAAATGAAAATGGGTTATCCAGGTGTGGAAGAAGAGATAGAGGTTCTTAATAGAGCTCAATACACGGTACCGCTTGAGGAGCTGGAATCCGTCATCACATTGGATGAATTGATAGAATTACAGGCTGAAGTAAAAGCTGTGATAGTGGACGACACAATAAAACGATATATTGTTGAATTGGCGAATCGAACACGTGCACATGAAGGGGTCTATTTAGGTGTAAGCCCGCGTGGATCGATAGCATTGATGAAGGCATCCCAGGCTTACGCGCTGCTCCAGGGCAGGGACTATGTTCTGCCGGACGATGTTCAATATTTAGTTTCATTCGTATTTTCCCACCGGCTTATTTTGAAACCTGAAGCGAATTATGATGGCTTCGATGCTGGAATGGTGATACATGAAGTTGTGGCGACAACACAGGTGCCTGTGAAGCGGGCTATGACCTAATGCGCAAATTCATCAACATTTTAAGGGGAAATATGAGTGTGGTCGGACTTGTATTACTCATGACCGTTTCCTTTTGCTATGCAATGTTTCAAGGCGGTTTTGTCAGTTGGTTCATTTTTTATTCATTTTTGCCGTTTTCTGTGTACGCTTCGATTCTGCTGTTTTATCCGCTGCATGATTTGACTGTTGAGAGGAAGGTCAATAAAAGGGAATGCCAAGCCGGTGAATCAGTTGAAATGGCATTGACGTTTACCCGTAAAAATCGGCTGCCCCTATTATTTATGGTGGTAGAGGAGGAATTGCCTCAGCAGCTGGAAGATAGGGGATTCCAAAGGAAAATAATTATCTTTCCGGGATTCAGGCGTACCTTCAGCATGTCATATACCTTGGAAAACTTGGAGCGTGGAGAGCATTCGTTTCAATCGATCCGCTTTTGGATTGGGGACTTTTTAGGGTTAGTCGAAAAGGAAGCGATATATAGTTCACCTCTGAAAATAACTGTTTTTCCTCGTTATCATGAGCTTGCCTATAGTGATCTTGATCGAGTGTTCAATCATGGGGCAGTGGTTTCAACAAAGAAGACTCAACGGGAACATTCAGTGGTATCCGGAGTAAGGGAATATCAGCCAGGCGATCAGTTGTCATGGATTAATTGGAAGGCGACGGCCAGAACGAGTGAAATCATGACGAAGGAATTCGAAGTGCAGAAAAACCGGGATGTATTCATCATGCTTGATGAAAAGCCGTCGGATTTATTCGAAGAATCCATTGTAATGGCGGCTTCCGTTGCCCACGCCATGTTAAAGAAAGGCATGGAAATTGGGTATGTGAGTATGGGATCGAGCATGATCATACCGGCAGCAGCAGGCAATAACCAGAAACGAAAGATTTTTTACCGACTTGTTAAAGAAGAGCCGAGTGTTGTAAACGCATTGAACGAAAACGTCAGGAAGGGAATTCTTCCGGCAAACGCTGCTGTGATATTCATCGTTTCAGACTTAACTTTAGAAAAGGTGGACATATTGAGTGCTTTCCGGCCTATTCAGGGATTAATGTTATGTGTGAAGAAACAGGCAGATCTTACTGATGAGGAAAGGTTGTCAAGTTCTACAGCTGTTTCGAGGGGGATAAAGGTTAGCTTTTTTGAACATGACCAACTAAAGTTTGATAGATCAGAGGTGATGGCAAAATGAATGTCACTACCGAAAAGCTAGAAAGGTTCATGCATGTCCTAATGTATGTATTTGGTCTGGTGTTGATTACTGAATGGTTAAGGCCTGTCGATAAACTCACCGATACAGGTAATATCATCATTTTTATCTTGTTTTTGCTCTATTCCCTGCTACTGCATTATTTCCGCATACATTGGTCAATCCGATTTATTCTCATTAGTGCTTATATAATGATTTCATTACAGTTCCTCCATTCAAAAGACGCTTTATTTCAATTGTCATGGCTGAAGGGATTTCTAGCGGATTTTAAGGGCAATCTTGGTTTTATGTATGATGGGAATTGGGAGTTGATCACAAATCCATTTCGAACGTTGCTATTTTTTGTCCTTCTTTGGCTTGTAACATATTTGATCCATTACTGGGTGATGGTGAGGCAAAGCATCTTTTTCTTTTTTATGTTAACGGTGATTTTTATATCGGTACTTGACACATTCACTCCTTATGTGGGGGATATGGCAATGATAAGAATAATCATCATCGGCTTCTTGATGCTAGGCCTGCTGTCCCTGCTGCGGCTAACGATACAGGAGAGGATTAAGTTTCCGATGGCTTCCATCAATAAGTGGATCTTGATGCTGACCGGCATGATATTGGTAAGTGTCCTTGTTGGTTTCGCTGCCCCGAAGCTCTCTCCGCAGTGGCCGGACCCAGTGCCTTATATTACTTCCTATTCTGATAAAGCGGTGAAAGAAGAAGGTGGCTCGAAGCGTAAAAGTGTCGGATATGATGAAGACGATTCGGAACTTGGCGGGTCGATAGAGCCGGATAGTTCCATCGTTTTTTATAATAATGCTCCTGCAGGACATTACTGGAAAGTCGAGAACAAGGATATTTATACCGGTAAAGGGTGGGGTTCGATACTGGAAACGGACTTTCATACTTTTTCCAACGGACAGGATATGGCTTCTTTAGATATTTACGACGTTCCTGAAGTGGTGAGGACAGAAGAAATGACGGCAAAAGTGTCCATGACGGAATCATATTCCCATATCCTTCATCCGCAGTCCGGGTATTTAAAAAAGATTGAGGCCAAAAACGGGATGGATTTCAAATATTATCAGGGTATGGACAAAGTTATTTCCGAACAGGATAATGGCGAACGACTGTCCCTGAAAGAGTATGAGCTTTTCTATGATATGCCGAGTTTTGATATAGCTGAGTTAAGGAAGGTAACGGATCCCGACGAATCCATGGATTTAATAATGGAAAAAAATACTCAGCTTCCAGAGGGATTGCCAAACCGGATATATGAATTGGCATCCCGGCTTACAAGGAATGAAACGAATTGGTACGATAAGGCAAAAGCCATTGAGGATTATTTTGACGGACCTGAATTCATCTATTCTAAGGACGATATTCCGTATCCGGAGAGCAATCAAGATTATGTCGATCAATTTTTATTCGAGACACAGATAGGGTATTGCGATAATTTTTCAAGTGCAATGGTCGTTTTACTAAGAGCCGCCAATATACCTGCAAGGTGGGTAAAGGGTTATACGGAAGGGGAAAAATCAATCCTTGATGGCGAATCCGTTTATAAGGTGACTAATAATAATGCACATTCCTGGGTCGAGGTTTATTTTGCAGGGATAGGCTGGGTTCCCTTCGAGCCGACAAAGGGTTTCGATGGGGAAGTTGAATTTTACGATTCGGAATTGAAACAGGAAGTGATGAACCCTGAAGAAACCCCAACTAATGAAGAGCAAACAAAGAAAGAGACCAGGGAACGCCAAGATACACCCGATAGGGAAACTAAATCATCCGTGAAAACTGGTATCGGGAACATGGAATGGTTCTTAAAATGGACTGCGATCACACTGTCAGGTGTATTGATACTTGCTTCTATTGGTTATTTCTTCAGAAGGAAGTGGATTCCTCATCTGCAGATTCTTCGTTATAGAAAGAAAACCGGTGCTCATTTCTCGACAGCCTATTTAATATTATTGAAACAATTAAAACGAGCTGGTTTGGTTCGTCCGGAGGGGCAAACTTTAAGGGAGTACGCCACCTATGTGGATGCAGTGTACGATACGTTTGAGATGAGTGAATTAACGGCTAAATACGAGTTAATGATATATCGTGGAGACGTGGAAGATGGCGAATGGAAACACTTTCAAAAGGGTTGGGAAAGCTTAATGAGAAAAACTAGCTCTTGACCAGGTTTTTATTATATTGATACAATAACAAAAACTAACTTAAACTAATATATCCTTCATATATCCTCGATAATATGGATCGAAAGTTTCTACCGAATCACCGTAAATGATTTGACTATGAAGGCGGATTTTAACAGGAAAGCTGAAAATCTGCCTTCGTCTGTACTTTTTCTGTATTTTTGAGGGTGGATTTTTAGTTTTTCTTTTTTTATGATAATATTTTTTATAAGAAATTATCACTCGGTTTTATGAGTGAATTACATTGATAGAGGTGACGTTTGTGCCGGGGAAAACAGAATTGCAAAAAAACCAGGAAATGATCGTAGTACTTGATTTCGGAAGCCAATATAATCAGTTGATCACTCGTCGTATCCGCGAATTTGGTGTGTACAGTGAGCTTCATCCTCATACAATTACTGTAGAAGAAATCGAGAAAATGAACCCAACGGGAATAATTTTCTCAGGGGGTCCGAACAGTGTTTATGATGCAAATGCATTTGGTTGTGATGAACGCATATTCGAAATGGACCTTCCGATTTTCGGTATTTGTTATGGCATGCAGCTTATGACTAAACATTTTGGCGGTAAGGTGGAGCCAGCGAAAAACCGTGAATACGGAAAAGCGACACTTTCCATTCAAAATGAGTCTAAGCTATTCAGCGACCTGCCGAAAGAACAAATCGTCTGGATGAGCCATGGTGATTTAGTGGTGGAAACGCCTGAAGGGTTCAAAGTTGATGGGACGAACCCGTCTTGCCCAATTTCGGCTATGAGTGACGAGTCACGTAAATTGTATGCCGTGCAATTCCATCCTGAAGTCCGTCATTCGGTATACGGGAATGACATTTTGAAAAATTTCGTATTCGGCGTTTGTGGCTGTAAAGGTGACTGGTCGATGGAGAACTTCATTGAAATAGAGATGGAGAAAATCCGCCAAACGGTCGGAGATAAAAAAGTGTTATGCGCATTGAGCGGCGGTGTTGATTCATCCGTGGTTGCTGTATTGATCCATAAAGCGATTGGCGATCAGCTGACATGTATTTTCGTTGATCATGGATTACTTCGTAAAGGGGAAGCCGAAGGTGTAATGGAAACATTCAGTGAAGGCTTCAATATGAACGTAATCAAGGTCGATGCAAAAGAACGTTTCCTATCGAAACTTGCTGGCGTTTCAGATCCGGAACAAAAACGGAAAATCATCGGTAACGAGTTCATCTACGTATTCGATGACGAAGCAACGAGGCTCGAAGGAATTGATTTCCTTGCACAGGGTACACTTTATACAGACATTATCGAGAGTGGTACGGCCACTGCACAAACAATTAAATCGCATCACAACGTTGGCGGTCTGCCGGAAGATATGCAATTTAAATTGATTGAGCCTTTGAACACTCTATTCAAGGATGAAGTGCGCGCACTTGGAAGTGAAATGGGCATTCCGGATGAAATTGTTTGGCGTCAACCATTCCCGGGTCCAGGTTTAGGTATTCGTGTATTAGGCGAAATTTCAGATGAAAAACTTGAAATCGTTCGTGAATCTGACCATATCTTACGTGATGAAATTAAAAAGAATGGTTTGGAACGTGAGATCTGGCAGTACTTTACGGTGCTTCCTAACATTCGAAGCGTTGGGGTAATGGGCGACGCGCGTACGTATGATTACACAATCGGGATCCGTGCTGTTACATCCATTGACGGAATGACGTCCGATTGGGCGAGAATCCCATGGGATGTACTTGAAATCATCTCAACGAGAATCGTTAATGAAGTAAACCATGTAAACCGCGTCGTGTATGACATTACGTCTAAGCCGCCTGCAACGATCGAGTGGGAATAGAAGATTAAAATCATTTAATCAGTGAAGGAATTAACCTTCACTGATTTTTTTTGGTTAAAATAATTTTTGAATATGTAGATTACTTACATTTCCCGTATGTTGGCGAATATATAGCCATAATAAGTAAGGAATATATAGCGAAAAGCGAACATTGCCTAAAATTACATAAAAAATATTCGTTTGATATATTGACGATTATTTTAGTGATTGGTACACTATACCTATAATAATAAAAAAACATAATTGTCGTATAATATTGGGGATATGGCCCAAAAGTTTCTACCAAGCTGCCGTGAACGGCTTGACTACGATGTGTATGGATTGGCGACTATGGATAAACCGCCACTTCTTTACATGACCGCAGTCAAGCCCCGTTCGAAAGTGAATGGGGCATTTTCTGTTGGCTTATGATTTTATGATAGGGGAGACTCATAATGAAAAATTATTTTCGGTTTAACGAGCTGGGAACTAATTATCGCCGTGAAATACTTGGCGGCCTAACTACGTTCCTTTCAATGGCATATATCCTGGTTGTTAACCCTGTGATGCTGACTTTACAAAGCATCGAGGACTATCCGGATGAATTGAGAATGGACTACGGAGCGGTTTTTGCAGCTACCGCCTTAGCAGCCGCAATTGGCTCGATATTGATGGGACTTATAGCCAGGTATCCAATCTCTCTTGCCCCGGGCATGGGATTGAATGCTTTCTTCGCTTTTACCGTTGTACTTGGTTTTGGGATTCCTTGGCAGACGGCTTTATCAGGGGTATTGATTTCAGGTATAATATTCGTTTTGCTTTCATTATCGGGTATACGTGAGAAAATCATTAATGCAATTCCGGTCGAATTGAAATACGCAGTTGGAGCCGGTATCGGTTTGTTCATTACCTTTGTAGGGTTTCAGAATGCTGGAATCATCACGAATGATGACAGCGTACTTGTCGGACTGGGCGACTTGACATCAGGAAATACTTTATTGGCTGTGTTCGGAATTGTCGTAACCGTCATTTTGATGACGAGAGGCGTAAAAAGCGGCGTGTTCATAGGTATGGTCATTACGGCCATTGCAGGAATGATTTTTGGACAAGTTCCGGTGCCGGAGAAAATAATCGGTGCCGTTCCTAGCATAGCGCCAACATTCGGGGTTGCGTTCGATGCCTTCGGAAATCCCGGTGATCTTTTCACTGGTCAAATGTTAATCGTGATATTGACCTTCTTGTTCGTAGCTTTCTTTGATACAGCCGGTACGTTAGTGGCTGTTGCGCAACAAGCTGGACTGATGAAGGATAATGTACTTCCTAGAGTGGGAAAAGGATTACTTGCTGATTCATTATCCATCGTTTCAGGTGCAATTCTTGGTACATCCACCACGACATCATATGTAGAGTCTACATCAGGTGTTGCTGCTGGTGCTCGAAGCGGTTTTGCGGCTGTAGTGACAGGGTTGCTGTTTGTCCTATCCCTTTTCTTCTTCCCGCTTCTTTCGGTTGTGACATCTGCGGTGACTGCGCCGGCATTGGTTATAGTCGGAGTGTTAATGGCATCATCACTTAAAAATATTGACTGGCAGAAGTTTGAAATTGCGGTTCCGGCCTTCTTTACGGTCATCATGATGCCTATGACATATTCAATTGCGACAGGTATAGCTTGCGGATTCATCTTCTATCCTATCACCATGTCGATGAAAGGAAGAGCTAAAGAGGTTCACCCAATCATGTGGGGTCTTGGAGTCGTCTTCCTGCTATATTTCATTTTCTTGAAGTAATAATGCAAGTATGTAAGGAGAGTCCCGATTTCGGGGCTCTTCTTTCATGTTGTAAGAGAAAGCTCATATCGTGTATAGTAAAAAGACTAAGTATTAAGTACTTTATCCTGTACGGGGCATAGGGATGACTTTGAGAAAAAAGAGGGAGAAAAATGAATGGCTTTATCGTTGAAAAGGTTTTGAACAATAACGTGGTGATTGCCACGCATCCGTCGTATGGAGAAGTCGTTTCTATTGGAAAGGGCTTAGGCTTCAACCGAAAGAAGGGCGAAGAGTTAAGTCCGGAACTTGCGGAGAAAACGTTTGTCCTGAAAAATGTTAAGGAACAGGAAAGTTACAAAAAACTTTTGCCGCAGATCGATCAAAATCTTCAAGCCGCCATTATAGAATCCATTCATCTCATTAACGACCGAGTAACTGGGAAACTCAATGAACATATACATGTCGGTTTAACTGATCATTTATTGTTCGCCCTTCAGCGTGTTTCACAAGGAATGACTATCAAAAACCCATTCTTGAAAGAAACGATAACCCTTTATCCTTTTGAGCATGATATTGCTGTTGATGTAATCGAATTAATTCAAGATAAGACAGGCATAGGCCTGCCCCAAGGGGAAATTGGTTTTATTACGCTTCATATTCATAGTGCAATATCAAATAAAGACTTATCGGAAGTCAATCAGCATTCGCAGTTAATCTATCATCTTATCCAGGTCGTTGAAGAACAGCTCAACGTAAAAATTAATAAGGATAGCATAGACTATTCACGTTTGGTCCGTCATTTAAGATTCATGATAGACAGGGTGTTGGCAGGGGAAAAAGTAGAGGAACCCGAAAAAATAGCAATGCTATTGAAAGAAGAATATCCTCTGTGTTACAATATCTCTTGGAAGCTAATAAAAATTATGCAGCAAAAATTAGGCAGACCGGTTTGTGATGCGGAAGCTGTCTATCTAACGATGCATATCCAGCGATTACAAAAGAAAATTAAATAAACATACATTAACTTACGTGTTACTGATTCGATCAGGCATAAGTGAGGAGAATGATTGGTATGAAAGAGGGTATTATATACCTGAATTTTCATTTCAATCCTATCTTTGCTTATGCCTTTTTTGTATTTGAATTCTGATGCGTGGGAAGATGAATACCATCGTTAAATGTAACCGTTTTATTAGCGTGGAAAAACAGTAAAGAGGAGGAAAACCTATGTTTAAGAAGTTGTTTGGTGTTTTGCAAAAAATTGGAAAAGCTTTGATGCTTCCTGTAGCCATTTTACCAGCGGCTGGAATTTTGCTTGCGTTTGGTAATGCACTGCAAAACGAAACTTTGTTGGATATCGCCCCGTTTCTTGCGAGTGGCGGAGTGGAAATGGTTGCATCGGTAATGGAGAATGCCGGAAATATTATTTTTGGGAATCTTCCCTTGTTGTTTGCTGTGGGGGTCGCAATTGGGTTAGCTGGCGGAGAAGGTGTTGCCGGCCTGGCCGCGATTATCGGGTTCTTGATTATGAATGTAACGATGGGAACTGTTCTTGGGATTGACGCTGCCGACATTGAGAGCAATGGTGCGGTGTATAGTAATGTTCTGGGAATCCCGACGTTGGGGACGGGTGTGTTCGGCGGTATTATTGTCGGTGTCATGGCTGCTGTTATGTATAATAAATTTTATGAAATTGAACTGCCTTCTTATTTAGGATTCTTTGCAGGTAAACGCTTTGTACCCATTGTAACAGCCGCAAGCGCAGTTATTCTTGGGTTGTTGATGATTTTGGTTTGGCCGACGATTCAATCGGGGTTAAATTCATTTTCCGAAAATATGTTGGGTGCTAACCTGACTCTGGGAGCTTTCGTGTTTGGGGTTGTAGAACGTGCGTTGATTCCTTTCGGATTGCATCATATCTTCTATTCGCCATTCTGGTTCGAATTTGGCAGTTATATCCCTCAAGGCGGGGGAACGCCAGTCAGAGGAGACCAAGCCATCTTCATGGCACAAATTAAAGATGGTGTACAGAATTTAACGGCAGGTACCTTCATGACTGGTAAGTATCCATTCATGATGTTCGGGTTACCAGCTGCGGCTTTGGCCATTTATCATGAGGCAAGACCGGAAAGAAAGAAAATAGTCGGGGGCTTGATGGCTTCTGCGGCACTTACATCTTTCTTGACGGGGATTACTGAGCCACTTGAATTTGCATTCTTATTTGTTGCACCGGTACTTTTCGGGATCCACTGTCTGTTTGCGGGTCTATCATTCATGACCATGCATTTATTGGACGTAAAAATCGGGATGACGTTTTCCGGTGGGTTGATCGATTACGTACTGTTCGGTTTAATTAATCCGCAAACCAATGCATGGATCGTTATTCCGGTTGGTTTGGTCTTTGCGGTTATCTATTACTTTGGATTCCGATTTGCGATAAGGAAATTTAACCTTAAAACTCCTGGCCGTGAAGTGGAAGAGGATGAGGAAGCGGAAGGAACTGCAAGTACAGCTGGAAGTCTTCCTGGGGATATCTTGGATGCTATGGGCGGAAAAGAAAATATTTCTCACTTGGATGCATGCATTACCCGTCTTCGTGTATCAGTCAATGACATCGGTAATGTTGATAAAAATAGGTTGAAGAAACTTGGTGCCGCTGGAGTTCTGGAAGTGGGTAATAACATCCAGGCAATCTTCGGACCGCGTTCAGAAACGATCAAGGGGCAAATGAAAGATATCATCGATGGAAAAAGGCCTCGTAAAGTAGAAGCGTCTCCTGAAGTAGGTGTGGAAAAACAAATTGAGGATGTCGTCCCGAAACCTTTACGGACGGATGAAGTTTCCGAGCGTTTTGTTTCTCCTATTAAAGGGGAATTAAAACTGATCACTGAAGTGCCTGATGCAGTTTTTGCTGAAAAAATGATGGGTGATGGATTTGCAATTGTACCGGAGGAGGGGTTGGTTGTTTCTCCTGTAGACGGTACTATCGTTAACCTATTCCCGACTAAACATGCAATAGGTATCGTTTCCGAAGCTGGACGTGAAATCTTGATTCATGTCGGGATCGATACAGTTAAGTTAGAAGGCAAAGGTTTCGAAGCACTTGTCGCTCAAGGAGATAAAGTGACAAGCGGACAGCCACTTCTTAAAGTTGATATAGAGTATGTCAAAAACAATGCCAGCTCTATCATTACGCCAATCGTTTTTACTAACCTTTCCGAAGGTGAAAGTGTGAAGATTGAAAAGGCCGGAAATGTAGATAGAGAAGAAGCGGACGTAATTTCCATCAATAAATAATCATTGATAACAGGAGGGCAGCTATAATCGGCTGCCCTCTTTGTTATTGATAATTCATTAGCAGGGTCCGGCTTCTATAGAAAGAAAGTAGTGTATATATAGAAGAAGGTGGTTTGTGAAAAAAATGAAAGGAATTTTAAAAGATTAAATTGACTTATCTATATGCAAGTGCTAATATATTAAATACACCGCTTGAGACAAAAAAGATATACAAGTAAATGATAACTTGTTGTTGACTTTATGTTTGAAAGGTGTTACACTAATTAAGTCGCTAACGAAGCGATGGAAAATATTGCTCTTTGAAAACTGAACAAAACAAAGCGCCAACGTTAAATTTTAAGTGAGCACACACTATCAAAAAAGCAAATGAGCAAGTCAAACATTTCTTCGGAGAGTTTGATCCTGGCTCAGGACGAACGCTGGCGGCGTGCCTAATACATGCAAGTCGAGCGAATCGACGGGAGCTTGCTCCCTGAGATTAGCGGCGGT